>JALUUN010000494.1 GCA_027021325.1 Planctomycetota bacterium | reverse complement strand
GCGCCGGCACCCCGTCCTTGTTGCGCTTGAAGTCGATGATGCGGTAACGCCGCTTGGCGCCCCCGCCCCGATGGCGCGCGGTGACCCGCCCGAGGTTGTTGCGCCCGCCGGTCTTCTTCAGGGGCGCGAGCAGACTCTTCTCCGGGTGCTGCCGCGTGATCTCCGCCCGGTCCAGGACGGAGGCTCCGCGCCTGCCCGGCGAGGTCGGCTTGTAGTGCTTGATGCCCATGCTTCTCTCCTCGTGCGCCCCCGGATCAGAGCAGCTCGATCTTCTCCCCTTCGCGGAGCTGGACCACGGCGATCTTGCGCGCCGGAGTGGCGTAGGTGCTGGCGCCGCGGCGGCGCGGCTTGCCCGGACGGATCATGGTCCGCACGGCCTCGACGTGCACGCCGAACAGACGCTCTACTGCCTGGCGGATCTCGATCTTGTTGGCCCCACCCGCCACCTCGAAGCGGTAGACGTTGTCCCTCTCCACCTCGTCCGTGGACTTCTCGGTCAGGACCGGCTTGAGGATGATGCGGTAGTCGTCGGAGGTCGCCGTCATGGATCAGCCCTCCCGGCCCGTGGCCGTGGTCTTCTTGCGGTGGATCGCCTGGAAACGCCGGGCCAGGACCTCGTAACTCCCTTCCTGGAGGAGCAGCCAGCGGTGCGCCAGGAGGTCGTAGGCGGTGACTTCCCGGGCGGTGCGGACCGACACGCGGGGGAAGTTGCGGAAGGACTTCCAGGAGGCGGGGTCCTCCTCACGCAGGACCACGAGAGCGCTTCCCTCGGGGGCGCAGGCCTGGAGCGCCTTGCGCGCCTCCCTGGCCGAGGGCTGCTCCACCTTCCAGCCCTCGAGGATGCGGACCTCGCCGTCCTCCAGCTTGCCCAGGAGGGCGCTGCGCAACGCAACCAGGCGCTGCTTGCGCGGCAGGCTGTAATACCAGCGCCGGGTGTTGCGCGGCCCGAAGACCGTGGCGCCCCCGCGCCAGAGCGGGCTGCGACGGTCGCCGTGGCGGGCGCGGCCGGTCTTCTTCTGCTTCCAGGGCTTCTTCTTGTGACCTGCAAGTTCGGTGCGGACCTTGGTGTGGGCGTCGCCCTGACGGCGGTTGGCCTGGTACTGGACCACGACCTCCTTCATGGTCCGGAACAGCGGGCGTTCACCGAGCCCCTCGGGAGACCAGTCCCGCTCCTCCGTCCTGCCGCGGCTCGCGTCGTAGACCTGGATGGTTGCCATGCTTCAGAGCTCCTCGGGTTCGCTCACCGGCCGGACTTCTTGGTCTTGACACCGCCGCGTCGCTGCACCTCCTGGCGCACCCTTTCCCGCGGCGGGGTCTTGGCGTTCTGGATCAGGACCAGCCCCTCGGGCGGGCCCGGCACGCCGCCGCGCACCAGGATCAGGCCGCGTTCGGCATCCACCTGCTCGACCGTGAGGTTCTTGACCGTGCGGCGGGCCGCGCCGAAGTGCTTCGCCATCCGCGTGCCCTTGAACACCCGGCCGGGATAGGCCGAGCAGCCGATGGAGCCCGGCTGCCGGACGTTCATGGAACCATGGGTCTCGGGGCCGCGCCGGAAGCCGTGGGCCTTGATGGTGCCGGCGAAGCCGCGTCCCTTGCTGGTGCCGATGACGTCCACGCGTTCGTTCGCCTCGAACAGATCCGCCTTCAGCTCCTGGCCGAGTTCGAAGCCCTCGGTGCTGTCGGTCCGGAACTCCCTCAGGACCCGGAAGGCCGGAACCCCCGCCTTCTCCGCCGCCACGCGTTGCGGCTTGCGCACGTGCTTCGCCCGCGCCGGCAGGAAACCGATCTGCACGGCCTCGTAGCCGTCCCGGTCCCGGGTGCGTAGACCGGTCACCGTGCAGGGGCCCGCTTCGAGGACGGTGACGGGCACCACCGTGCCATCCTCCCGGAAGATCTGGGTCATTCCCTTCTTCCGGGCCAGCAGGAACTTCTTGACGTGGAGGGGCATGGTCTCGGGATCCAGGCGAGGCAGGTCGCAGAGGCTCCCGGCGGGAGCATGCGGGATCGGTCGGAGTCAGATCTTGATGCGGACGTCCACTCCGGCGGACAGGACCAGGCGGTTCAGGGCATCCACCGTCTGCGGCGTCGGCTCCAGCAGGTACATCAGCCGCTTGTGCGTCCGGATCTCGAACTGCTCCCGGGACTTCTTGTCGATGTGGGGCGAACGGAGGACCGTGTAGCGCTCCACCCGGGTCGGCAGCGGGATCGGACCGGAGACCTTGACCCCCGTGAGGCGCGCGGCCTCGAGGATCGACTCGGTCGCCTGGTCGATGGCCTCGTGGTCGTAGGCCTCGAGGCGGATCTGGATGCGGTTCTCCATGGAGGTGGCGGTCGGCAGGCCTGCTCGGGCAGGCGGAGGGCGGTACGGCGGGGTCTCCGGAGGAGTGCGAGCCGGCCGCCGTTCAGGCCGGGTGCACGGGACTCGATGGCGGGCCGGGCGTGGGTCCGTCCCCCCGGACGGGCGGGGGCGTAAGCCTCGTTTCCGGCTCCGAAAAGAAAACTGGCCGCAGCGAACGGCCAGAACGGGGCAGAGATTCTAGCAGGGGCCTGGAGCCGGTCAAGAGAAGGCCGGCGGGCCTGCCGCCCTGCCGGGCAGGGCAGGATAGAGCCCTAGTGGCCAGAGCCTCCGAGAAGGGCCGACCGCCGGCTCTCCGGGACCGGAGCGTAGCCCTCCGGCTCCATGGTGAAGGTGCCCCGCCCCTGGGTCAGGGAGCGCAGCTGGGTGGACCAGGCGAAGAGGGCGTCGAGGGGGGCGGAGGCCGAGATCAGGCGCCGGTCGCCACGGGCCACGAGCTCCCGCATCTCCGCGCCGCGGCTGTTGAGGTCGGCCAGGACCCCGCTGAGGTGGTCCTCGGGCACCTCCACATGGAGGGCCATGATCGGCTCCAGGAGAAGGCTCCGGCCTTCGAGGGCTTGCTCCAGGGCCCGGGAAAGGGCGCCGAGGACGAGCTCCAGCGGGGGAGAATCCCCACCCGGACCGGACTCGACCTCGAGGATCCGCACCCGCAGCCCCTGCAGCGGGTAGCCCAGGCTGCCGCTTCCCTGGAGGAGGGCCGGGGCCTCCCTCTGGAGCCCCTCCAGGACCGCCGGGCCCAGGACGGCCGCCGCCTCCGGCGAGGCTGTCACCTCGGCCTGCCCCTCCCCGGCGGGCTCGGCCCGGATCCGCAGCCGCACGAAGGAGCGGCCTTCGCCCTGGGGACGCTCGGCCCGTCCCTCCGCCTCGGCCGGCTCCGCCAGCGTCTCCCGGTAGGCGACCAGCGGCCGGCCGGTCCGGGCCTGGATCCGGAAATCCCGTTCCAGCCGGTGCAAGGCCACCTCCAAGTGGAGTTCCCCCATCCCGGAGAGCATGGCCTGACCGCTGTCCTCGTCGAAGCTGACGTGGAGGGTCGGATCCTCCCGGTCCAGGATGTGGAGGGCTTCGAGAAGACGGTCGCGGTCGGCGAGGCTGCGCGGCTCCACGGTCTGGCGGATGACCGGCGCCGGGAACTCCATGGGCTGGAGGGCGATGGGCGCCCCCCGGGAGAAAAGGGTGTCCCCCGTCTCCACATGCTTCAAGCCGGGCAGGACAACGATGGCGCCGGGGCCGGCCTCGGTCACCCGGCGATGCTCGTCGGCGTGCATCTGCCAGATCTGCTGGACCCGTTCGACCTTGTCGTGGCGGGCGTTGTGCAGCTGGTCCCCCTCGCGAAGAGTACCGGAGTAGATCCGGCAGAAGCAGAGATCGCCGTGGCGGTCGTGCTGGAGCTTGAACACCAGCAGGCAGACCGGACCCGCGGGATCGGGAGCGCGCTCCAGCACGCGGGAGGGATCGGAAGGGTCGTGGCCCCGGATGCTGCGCCGGTCCAGGGGCGAGGGCAGCCAGTCCACGATGCCGTCCAGGAGGGGCTGGATGCCCACGTTGCGCAGGGCAGCGCCGCACAGGGCAGGGACCAGACGGTGGTCCCGGACCGCCTCCCGGAGAGCCGGGCGCAGGACCTCCGCCTCCAGACGGCCGTGCTCCAGGTAGAGGTCCAGGAGGTCCTCACGCGTTTCCGCCATGGCCTCGCAGAGGGTGGTCCGGGCGCGCTCGGCCGCCTCGCGGAGGGCCTCGGGGATCGGCTCGGAGCTCACCGTCCGGCCCTCGTCCTCCGGCGAGAATCGCAGGAGCCGCTCCTCGATCAGGTCCACCACCCCCTCGAAACCCGGACCGGAGCCGGCGGGAATCTGCACCGGCACGACCGGCGCCTGGAGCCGCTCCCGCAGGGACCGTACGGCGCTCTCGAAGTCGGCACCAGGGCGGTCCATCTTGTTCACGAAGCTGAGCCAGGGCAGTTCGTAGCGGGCGGCCTGGCGCAGGACGGTCTCGGTCTGGGCCTGGACGCCGGCGACCGCGCACAGGACCACCACCGCCCCGTCCAGGACCCGGAGCGACCGGTTGACCTCGGCACTGAAGTCCACGTGCCCTGGCGTGTCGATGAGCTGCAGGACATGGTCGCGCCAGGGGCACTGGGTGGTGGCGGCGGTGATGGTGATGCCGCGTTCCCGTTCCTCCTCCATCCAGTCCAGCGCGGTGTTGCCGTCGTGGACTTCGCCCATACGGCGCTCGACACCGGTGTAGAACAGGATCCGCTCCGACACCGTCGTCTTGCCGGCGTCGATGTGGGCGACGATCCCGAAGTTGCGGAGCCGGGCCAGGTCCATGGCCGGGCGATTCTACGGGCCGCCCTCCGGATCCTTCCCGCCGAGGAGCAGGGCATGATTGCGCCGGCGCCATTCCTCGGCCCAGCGGTAGCCCTCCAGGATCCGGTCGTCCCGATGCCCGAGGAGACAAAGCGCCGCGTCCAGGGCCTCGAGGGTGGCGAGCCCGCTTCCCGGGTCCTGAAACAGGCTGGAGCGTCGCGGGTAGGCGGTCTGCAGACCTGCCGGCAGGCGGCGCCGGTGGAGGACGCCCCGGACCCCTCGCAGCACCCTGGGCAGGTCGCGCCAGGAGCTGTCCACGAGCAGGAGCGGCCGGGCGGCGTCCTCCGGACCGAGAGGCGTCCCCTCGGGATGCAGCAGGGTGACCTCCCCCACCTCCACCTCCTGCCCCAGAGCACAGTGGAGCCACTCCAGACCCAGCTCCGGCCGCCCGCGCAGGCCGGCCAGGCTGCACTTCCGCCAGCTCTCCTTGTTCAGCCGGAGCAGCAGGACACGGGGGCGTTCCTCGGACACGGCAGCAAAGGGGCAAAAGGACGCGGGAGACGTTCCGGGCTCCGGAGCGTCTCCCGCGTGCGGCCCGGGGCCGCGAGACTCAGAAGGCGAAGTGGCTGAAGGCCTTGTTCGCTTCGGCCATCTTGTGGGTGTTCTCGCGCTTCTGGACCGAGGCTCCGGTGTTGTTGCAGGCGTCCACGAACTCGGCGGCCAGACGCCGTGCCATCGGCATGCCCTTCTTGGCCCGGGCGTGCTCGACGATCCAGCGGATGCCCAGGGACTGGGCGCGCTTGCGGTCGACCTCTCTCGGCACCTGGTAGGTGGAACCGCCGACCCGCTTGCTGCGCACCTCGACGGCGGGCTTCACGTTCTCCAGGGCCCTGACGAAGACCTCCTCGGGAGGAACCTCCTTCAGGCGCTGTGCGGCCAGATCGCAGGCCTCGTAGAAGATCCGCTGGGCGACAGAACGCTTGCCGTCGCGCATGATCTTGTTGATGAACTTCGTCGCCAGCATGGACCCGAAGCGCGGATCCGGCTGGAGGAAGCGGGCCGTGGACTTGTAGCTTCGAGGCATGGCGGGACGGTCCTACTTGCCGCGGCGCGTGCCGTACTTGCTGCGCGAGCGCTTCCGGTCCTCGACTCCAGAGGCGTCCAGGGTTCCCCGGATGATGTGGTAGCGCACGCCGGGGAGATCCCGCACCCGGCCGCCTCGGACCAGGACGATGGAGTGCTCCTGGAGATTGTGGCCCTCACCGGGGATGTAGGCGGTGATCTCCTTGCCGTTGGAGAGACGCACCCGGGCCACTTTCCGGAGAGCCGAATTCGGCTTCTTCGGGGTCATGGTCTTGACCTGGGTGCAGACACCCCGCTTCTGGGGGCAGGAATCCAGCACCGGACTCTTGGACTTCCGGCGCGGCTTCTTGCGTCCCTTGCGGACGAGCTGGTTGATCGTGGGCATGCTCGGGATGGCCTGGATCGCCCGGGTGTCGGGGCGAAAAAGGGGGAGCAGAGTCTAGCCGGTCCTGCCGCCGGGTCAAGGCCGGAGCCCGGCAGGGCCCCGGCCCCCTCCCGGTCCTCAGCCGGCAGCCTCCGCCTCGGCGGCCGGCTCGCCGGGCAGTTCCGGCATGTCGAACTGGGTGAAGTCCACGTTCTTCTTGACCGTGAACTTGAGGTATTCGCGGAACCCGGTTCCGGCAGGAATCAGGTTGCCGAGGATCACATTCTCCTTCAACCCCTGCAGCCGGTCCACAGCACCACGCAGGGCGGCTTCGGTAAGGACCTTGGTCGTCTCCTGGAAGGAGGCAGCAGAGATGAAGGACTCGGACTGCACCGAGGCCTTGGTGATGCCCATGATCGTCGGCACCGCCGTCGGCGGCGTCTTGTCCTGCTCGATGAGTTCGTCGGCGATGCGGCGGAAGCGGTGCTTGTCGATGAGGCTGTTGGGCAGCAGCCGCGAATCGCCCGGATCCTTGACCTGCACCTTGCGCATCATCTGGGCGACGATGATCTCGATGTGCTTGTCGTCGATGGTCACGCCCTGGGCGCGATACACCTTCTGGATTTCCTCCACCAGGTAGGTCTGCACGCGCTCCTCGCCCTGGATGGCCAGGATCTCCTGGGGCGGAAGGGGCCCGTCCACCAGCGGCTGGCCGGCGCGCACCCGGTCACCGGTGTGGACCCGGAGGTGCTTGGACTGGGCGACGAGGTGCTCGCGCTCCTCACCGGTCTCCGAGTCCTTGACCTTGATGACGCGCTTGCCGCGCTTCTTTTCGCCCAGTTCCACTTCACCGTCGATCTCGGCCATCACCGCCGGATCCTTCGGCACCCGGGCTTCGAAGAGCTCGGTCACCCGCGGCAGACCGCCGGTGATGTCCTGGGTGCCTCCCACGCGTCGCGGCGACTTCGCCAGGAGCTGGCCGGCCTTGACCTTCTGGCCGTCCTCGACCTCCAGGTAGGCGTTTTCCGGCAGGGAAGTGTAGTGGAGAACCGTGCCCTCTTTGTCCAGGATCAGGACCTGCGGATGCAGGTCGCCCTTGGACTCGATGATCTTGTAGCGCCGGATGGAGGTCTTCGGGTCCTCCTCCACGACCATGGTCTTGCCTTCCACCACGTCCTCGAGGCGGACAATGCCGTCGTGCTCGGCGAGGATGGGCAGGAAGTGCGGATCCCAGCGGCACAGGATCGAGCGCGCCTTGGCCTCGGCGCCGTCCTCGTACTCCATGATGGAGCCGACCTGCACCGCGTACCGGTCGACCTCACGGCCCTTGCTGTCCCGGAGGATGATCTCCCCGGTCCTGGACAGCACCACCAGCTTGCCCTCCGGGTCGCGCACCGTGCGCAGGTTGTGGTACTCGACGACGCCCTTGCGCCGCACCCGGATCTCAGACGCCTCCACGGCACGGCTGGCCGTGCCTCCGATGTGGAAGGTCCGCATCGTCAGCTGGGTACCCGGCTCGCCGATGGACTGGGCGGCGATGATGCCGGCAGCGAGCCCCTGCTCCACGGGACGGCCGCGGGACAGATCCTCGCCATAGCACTTCGCGCAGACCCCGACCGGAGCCTCGCAGGTCAGAGGGCTGCGCACCCGGATCTTCTCGTAGCCCAGGCTCTCGATGCGAGCCGCCGCCTCCGGCGAGATCACCTCGTTCTCCTCGACGATGAGCTCGTCCGTGATGC
>JALUUN010000493.1 GCA_027021325.1 Planctomycetota bacterium | reverse complement strand
CCTCGGCCACCGGAGCCTGCTCGCGGATCCCCGGGACCCCGGGATGGCGGACCGCCTGAACCTCTCCATCAAGCGCCGGGAGCCCTGGCGGCCCTTCGCGCCGGCGGTCCTCGAGGAGCACGCGCCGCGGTGGTTCACCTCACCCCGGCCCTCGCCGTTCATGTCCTTCGCCGTGCCGGTGCGCCCGGAGATGCGGCCCCGGATTCCCGCCGTCGTCGCCCCGGACGGCAGCGCACGCCTCCAGACCGTCGGCCCCTCGCCGGGGTGCCTGCGGCGCCTGATCGGGCACTTCCACCGGGAGACCGGCGTGCCGCTCGTCCTCAACACCTCCTTCAACGTGCGGGAGCCCACCGTGTGCGCCCCGGACGACGCGGTGCGGACCTTCCTCGGCTCGGAGATCGACCTGCTCTTCCTCGGCCCCTACGTGGCGGTCTCCCGCGGCAGGGACCCCCGCGCCCTCGGAGATGCCTGATCCGGCTCGAGCCCCAGCCGCCGCAGCTTCTTCCACAGCCCCTCGCGGCTCAGCCCGAGCGCCCGCGCCGTGGCCGCGCGGCGCCCGCCGTGCGCCCGCAGCGCCCGGCGGATGAGCACGGCCTCGATCCGCTCGAGCTCCTCCCGGAGCGTCGGGGCGCACGCCGTCCCCGGCGGAGGGAGGCCGGCCCCGCGCAGGGCCTCCGAGAGGTGCTCCGGTCCCACCGGCTCCCCGGGCTCCGCGAGGGCCAGGGCCCGGCACATCTCGTTGTCGAGCTCGCGGACGTTGCCGGGCCACCGGTGGGCGAGGAGGAGGTCGAGGGCCTCCTCCCGGAGCGCCGGCGGGGGCCGTCCCTCCCGGGTCGCGTGGCGCGCGAGGAGTGCGGCGGCGAGCGCCGGGAGGTCCTCCCGGCGCTCCCGCAGCGGGGGAATCCGGATGGGGAAGACCGCGAGGCGGTAGTAGAGGTCCCGGCGGAAGCGGCCGGCCTCGACCTCGGAGACGAGATCCCGGTGGGTCGCGGCGATCACCCGGACGTCCACCGGCCGGGCGGCGATGCCGCCAACGGGGCGCACGGCCCCCTCCTCGAGGGATCGGAGCAGCCGCGCCTGGAGCGCGGGCGCCATCTCCCCCACCTCGTCGAGCAGCAGCGTGCCCCCGTGGGCGGCGGCGAAGAGCCCGGGATGGTCCCGGTGGGCGCCGGTGAACGCCCCCCGGCGGTGCCCGAAGAGTTCGCTCTCGAGGAGCGCCTCCGGCAGCGCGGCGCAGTTGACGGCCACGAAGGGGCCGGTCCGCCGGGGGCTCCAGCGGTGGATCCGGCGCGCCATCACCTCCTTGCCGCTTCCGGTCTCCCCGAGCAGCAGCACCGTGGCGCGGCTGCCCGCGACGCGCCGGGCCAGCGCCTCCGCGCGCCGCATGGCGCCGCTCCGTACCGGAAGCTCCGGCACCGGGGGCGGGCCGGCCCCGGCCACCGGGTCGTCCATCGCACCTCCCTCCGGCGGCCGTTCTACTGCGGCGGATGCGGCCGGCTCAAGCGGAGGACCGACCGGCGGCGTCCGGTTGCGCGCGGAGGCCGGACGCGGCGGACCGGTGCGCGCTACCAGCGCTCGAGGTGGAGGACGCGTTCCAGCGGGCGGCGCCGGGCCGGTCGGAAGGAGGTGCCCCGGGTGAAGGCCACCGGGACGAGGGCCACCTGGGTCACCTC
>JALUUN010000492.1 GCA_027021325.1 Planctomycetota bacterium | reverse complement strand
CCTGGACCAGGTGGCCTACGTCCGCTTCGCCTCCGTCTACCGGGAGTTCAAGGACATCTCCCAGTTCCTCGAGGAGCTCCAGCCCATGATGGAGCAGCGCCGCCAGGAGTCCTGAACCGGCATGATCCGCAGGATCCGCAAGCGCGACGGGCGCCTGGTGGACTTCGACCAGGAGCGGCTGGCGGCTTCCCTGGCGGCGGCTCTGCGTACCGCCGGCCTGGACGACGCCTACGCTCCCTGGCTGGCCGACGGCGTCGCCCTGTCCCTGGGCACCGGCCTCGGTGTCGAAGAGGGCGGCGGCGAACCGGGGGTCGTGGACGCCGACCGGCTGCACCGCGCCGTGGCCAAGGCCCTGGAGGACACCGGCCATCCGGCGGCCGCCGACGCCTGGCGCGACTGGCGCCTGCGCCGTCTGGCCGCCCTGGAGCGCATCCGCGTCCACGGCGAGGAGCAGGGCATCCCCGCGGCGCGCTCCTGGGACCGGGCGCGGCTGGCGCGCAGTCTGGAGCGCCGCCACCGCCTCGACCCGGACCGGGCCCGGCTCCTGGCGCGGCGGGTCGAGGGCCGCGTCCTGGCGGCGGGCTGGACCCAGCTCGACGCCGCCCTCCTCGAGGCCCTGGTCGCGGCCGAGGCCCGGCTCCTGGGCTGGAGCTGCCCGGCGGCCGGAGACCGGGGCCTGGGCCCGGGCCGCGCCGAGCTGCGCGAGTGGCTGGCCGGCGAGGTCCTGCCGGGCGGGGCGGGCGACCGCCGGGGCTCGCCGGCGCTGCTCCCGCCGGGCCACGACCTCCGTCCGGCGCTGGGCTCCGAGCTCCTGGCGCGCTTCGCTCTCGAGGAACTCCTGCCGCCGGCGGCGGCCCGGGCCGTCCTGGGCGGCGAGATCGACCTGCCGCTTCTGGGCGACTGGACGCGCCCGGCCCGGATCCTGGCCCGGCCCCGGACCGGCGGCGAGGAGGGCGGGGCGGAGAGCGAGACCGCCTTCTGGGAGCGGGTGGCGCGTCTGCGCGACACCGCCCACGAGACCCAGGTCTACTGGCCGCGGGGCCATCCCTTCAGCGATCTCACCGTGCACGCCCCGCGCTGGTTGCGTCATCCCCACGCCCGGATCGGCCTCGGCACCGGCGACGCGGACCTGGCCCTGGCCTGGCTGCGCCAGGGCTTCTGGGTGCGCATGCCGCGCCGCGCCCTGGAGGAAGCGCCGGCGGCCCGGGTCCGGGCCCTGATGCGGGAGCGGCGTCTGCTCCTGGTCTGGCACCCCTGGGCGCCCCGTTTGAGCGCGCGGCAGGAGCGGCCCGAGGCCGTGGTCCATGCTGCCGCCGTCGTCCATCTGGAGGCCGCCGCCCGGGACTGCGCCGAGGGCGCGACCGGAACCTTCCTGGAGGAGGTCGCCCGCCGCATCCAGCTGGCGGCCCGGGCCTGCCGCCGCCTCGCCGAACGCGCGGGGATGGCGGAGCCCTGGCGGCTGTCCCTCCAGCCCGCCGGCCTGCCGGGCGCCTGCCGGCGCCTCCTGCCCGGCGCCGGGCCCGAGGAACTGCGACCCCTGCTCCAGGCCCTGCGCGAGGCCTTCCACCGCCTGCCGCGGCCGGCCGGCTTCCGCGTCGAGCACCTCGCGCCGCCGCACTCCGAGGGTGCCGGCCTGCGGCTGGCCGAGCGCCAGGCGCGGCAGTGGCGCGGCCT
>JALUUN010000491.1 GCA_027021325.1 Planctomycetota bacterium | reverse complement strand
CGCGCGGCGACTGGAGGGCGAGGGCTGAGTGCCGGGGAGGGTCAGCCGTGGATCCGCACTTCCCCATCGCTCCGGCGCTCCTGCTGACGGTGCTGAGCCTTGTGTCTCTCCCTGTGGCCCACGCCGCCGGCTGCCCGGGCGAGGCCCTCTGGTCTCCCTTCGTCCACCACTTCGTCAGCCCGGACGGGCGGGTGGTGGATCGTCACACCCCGGCCCACCACACCACCTCGGAGGGACAGGCCTACGCCCTCTTCTTCGCCCTGGTGGCGGACGACCGGGAACACTTCGAGTGCCTGCTCCGGTGGACCGAGGCGAACCTCGCCGGTGGCGACCTCACCGCCCGCCTGCCCGCCTGGCAATGGGGGCGGGACGGAGAGGGGGCGTGGCGTGTGCTGGACGACAACGCCGCCAGCGACGCCGACCTGTGGCTCGCCTACACCCTCGGCGAGGCGGGCAGGATCTGGGGAGATGGCCGTCTCGCCGCTCTCGGCGAGCTGCTGGCCGAACGCATCCTGGCCGAGGAGCGGATGGAGATCCCCGGCCTCGGCCCCGTGCTCCTTCCGGGCCCCCGCGGGTTTCGCACCGAGAGCGGAGGCGCCCGCCTCAACCCCAGTTACCTGCCCCTGCAGCTCCTGAGACGTCTCCATACGCTCTATCCCGGACACGGCTGGGGAGCGTTGCTGGAGAGCAGCCGGCGACTGCTGCAGGCCTTTCCCAGCGGCCTCCAGCCAGACTGGCTGCTGGCCCGGCCCGATGGCGCCCTGCGCAGCGACCCCCACAAGGGACCCCACGGCAGCTACGACGCCATCCGCGTCTACCTCTGGGCCGGCATGCTGGACGGGGAGGAACCCCTTCGTCGCGAAGTGCTCGATCACCTGGCCCCCATGGCGCGCCTCACGGCCGAACGGGGCGTCCCCCCCCTGCGGGTGGATGTGCTCACCGGCAAGGCGGAGGGCAGTGCCCCACCCGGTTTCTCCGCCGCCCTGCTGCCCTTTCTGGCGAGCCAGGGCGAGCCGGAGGTCCTCCGCCAGCAGTGTCTCCGACTGCGTGCCAACCCCCTCTCCCGGCGTCCCGACCACTACTACGAGCAGGTCCTCGCCCTGTTCGGCCTCGGCTGGTTGCAGGGCCGATACCGGTTCGGTGCGGACGGACGGCTGATCCTCCCGCGGGAGGGGTCGTGAACCGGCTGCCGATCCTCCTGCTCCTGCTGGCCCTGCTGCCGACCTCCCCCGTCACCCACGCGGCGGACGAAGCGGTGCCCCGCCTCTTCGAACGGGCCAACACCTGGCACGCCGTGGGCAGGGACGACCTCGCCCGGGAAGCGCTGGAGAAGCTGTTCCGGGTCCGCCCCGACCACCCCGGCGCCCTGGCCCTGCTGGCCGCCATCGAACAGCATTCGGGCAACCGGAGCGCGGCGATGGCCGCCCTCCTGCGGCTGCGACAGCTCCATCCCGGGAGCCCCTACACGACCGCCACCGAACAGTTCCTCGAGGCCACCGGTCCACGCCGGGCCGAACTCCGCCAGGCCCGGTTGCTGGCCCGCAGCGGGCGCGTCGAGGAGGCGCTGGTGGCCTGGCAACGGCTGCTCGGCGGCGAACCGGCGCCCGGTCCGCTGGCCGCAGAGTATGTCGCCCTGCTGGAGGCGGCGGGCCGGCGCGAGGAGGCCATGGGGCT
>JALUUN010000490.1 GCA_027021325.1 Planctomycetota bacterium | reverse complement strand
GGACTACGGGAGCATCCTCGAGGAGACCCGATCGGTGCGCACCACCGCCGGCCTCTTCGACGTCTCCCACATGGGCCGCTTCTTCCTCGAGGGCCCGCAGCTCCTGGAGGAGCTGGACCAGGCGCTGGGCGCGGCCATGACGGACCTGCCCGCGGGCAAGGCCCGCTACTCCCTCCTCCTCGACGACCAGGGCGGCATCCTCGACGACCTGATCGTCTACCGGACCGGCGAGGAGCAGGCGCTCCTGGTCGTGAACGCAGCCAACCGGGAGCGGGACCGCGGAATCCTGGAGCAGCGCCTGAAGAACACGGTCCTGGAGGACCGGACCCTCGACGGGGGCGGCATCCTGGCCCTCCAGGGCCCGGACTCACGGAGCATCCTCGCGGAGGCCACCGGTCGAAGCGGCCTCTGCCCGTCCTTCCTGGACCTGGGCCGGGCCGAGGCCGCCGGCCAGGAGGTCCTCGTGGCCCGGACCGGCTACACCGGCGAGCACGGCTACGAGTTCTTCTGCCCGCCCGCTGCCCTGGTTCCTCTGTGGCGGCGCCTCCTCGAACTCGGCGCCCGCCCGGCCGGCCTCGGCGCCCGGGACGTCCTGCGCCTGGAGGCGGCCCTGCCCCTCTACGGCCACGAGATCCACGAGGGCGTCCATCCCTTCGAGGCCGGCCTGCGTTTCGGCGTACGCGGCTGGAAGACCCGGCACTTCCCCGGCGCCGAGGCCCTGCGCCGGAACCCGGCACCGCCGCGCCGCCTGGCCGGCCTCACGACCTCCGAGAAGCGCGTACCGCGCCAGGGCTACACGGTCCTCGCAGGCGAAGGCGACGCGGCGCGCCCGGTGGGCGAGATCTGCAGCGGCGCCTGGTCCCCCACCCTCGAGCGGCCCATCGCCACCGCCCTCATCGAGAAAGAGGCCGAGGCGCCCTTCCAGGTCGAGGCCCGGGGCCGCCGCTTCCCCGTGGAGGAGGTCCCCCTTCCCTTCGTCCCCCATCGTTCCCGCGACTGAGGATCCGCATGCGTCCCGACGACCGTTCCTACACCGAGAGTCACGAGTGGGCCCGCCTGGACGGCGACCTGGTCACCGTCGGCATCACCGACTTCGCCGTCCAGCAGCTCGGCGAGATCGTCTTCCTCGACCTGCCTGCCGCCGGGACGACGGTCCAGAAGGGCGAGAGCTTCGGCGAGGTCGAGTCCGTGAAGGCCGTCTCCGACCTCTACGCCCCGGTCGCCGGGGAGATCGTCGAGGTGAACGCCCCCTTGACCGAGGACCAGACCGCCCTCCAGGAGGACCCCCTGGGCGCCGGCTGGCTCCTCAAGCTTCGCGTCGCCGATCCCGCCACGGCCCTCGAGGGGCTCCTGGACGCCGCCGCCTACGAACGACACGTGGCCGAGGCCAGCTGAGGCTATCCGCCATGCCCTACCTGCCCCACAACGACGAGGACCGCCGGGCCATGCTCGAGGCGATCGGCGCCGGCAGCCTCGAGGAGCTCTTCGCGCCGATTCCCGAGGAGCTGCGCCTGCGCGGGCCCCTGGGCCTCGGGCCGGGCATGACCGAGAGCGAGCTTGTGGCCCACATGGAGGAACTGGGCTCCTGGAACCGCCCGGCCCGCGGCCGGCCGGTGTTCCTGGGCGGCGGCGTCTACGACCACGGCTGGCCCGCGGTCGTGGACCATCTCGCCGCGCGCAGCGAGTTCCTCACCGCCTACACCCCCTATCAGCCGGAGTGCTCGCAGGGGACGCTGCAGTGGATCTTCGAGTTCCAGTCCATGATCGCCGAACTCTGCGGCATGGAGGTGGCGAACGCCAGCATGTACGACGGCGCCTCGGCCTGCGCCGAGGCGGCGCTCCTGGCCCTGGGCCTGAAGCGCCGCCGCCGCATCGTCGTCTCCCGCGGCGTCCATCCGCAGGTCCGCCAGACCCTGGCCACCTACCTGGAACACCAGGAAGGGGAACTCGTCGAGGCGCCGCTGGTCGAGGGCCGCAGCGCCTGGGACGGCCTCGTGGACGGCGACACCGCGGCCGTGATCGTGCAGCAGCCCAACTTCCTCGGCCTGGTGGAAGAGCTCGATCCCGCCGCCGCCCGGGCCCGGGAGCACGGCGCTCTGGCCATCGCCGTCTTCCAGCCGGTGGCCGCCGGCCTCCTGCGCAGCCCCGGTCAGGCCGGCTTCGACCTGGTCGTCGGCGACGGCCAGGCCCTGGGCGTCCCCATGGCCTTCGGCGGCCCCTCCTTCGGCTTCTTCGCCGGGCGCCAGGAGCATGTCCGGCGCATGCCCGGGCGTCTGGTCGGCACCAGCGTGGACCGCCAGGGCCGGCGTGCCTTCACCCTGACCTTCCAGACCCGCGAGCAGCACATCCGCCGCGAGAAGGCGACCTCGAACATCTGCACGAACAACTCCCTGGTCGCACTGCGCGGCTGCATCCACATGGCGGCCCTGGGGCCCCGCGGGATCCAGGAGGTCGCCTGCTTGAGCCGCCAGCGCGCCCTCGAGCTGCGCGACGCCCTGGTGGCGCTCCCGGGCGTGCACGAGGCCTTCCCCGGCGCCCCCTTCTTCCAGGAGGTCCCCCTGCGCCTGAGCGGCGGCCCCGAGGCGGTCCGCCGCCTGCGCCTGCGCCTGGCCGAGGCGGGGATCGCCGCCGTCCTGCCCGTGGACCGCTGGTACCCCGAACTGCCGGGCGTCTTCACCCTGGCCTGTACGGAACGCACCACCGCGGAGGACATCCAGCGCCTCGCCACGGAGGCGGCCCGCAGCCTCGGCATGGAGATGGCCCTGTGAACCTGGCCCCCGAGCCCCTCCTCTTCGAGATCTCCCGTCCCGGCCGCCGCTGCGCCCGCTGGACCGGCGCCGACCCCGAGCGGGCGCGCGCCGGCCTGCCCGAGGCCGAGCTGCGCGCGGACCCGCCGGCTCTCCCCGAGGTCGCCGAGCTGGACCTGGTGCGCCACTTCACCCGCCTCAGCCAGAAGAACTTCGGCATCACGACGAACTTCTATCCCCTGGGCTCCTGCACCATGAAGTACAACCCGGTGGTGCACGAGGCCCTGGCCGCCGAGCCGGCCTTCGCCGGCCTGCACCCCCTCCAGGACGACGGCGAGGTCCAGGGCGCCCTCGCCCTCCTGCACCGCCTGCAGCAGGATCTCGCCGCCTGCACGGGCCTGCCCGAGGTCAGCCTGCATCCGGCAGCCGGCGCCCACGGCGAGCTCACGGCTCTCCTGGTCCTGCGCGCCTGGCTGGACGACCAGGGCGAATCCGGGCGGCGCACGATCCTGATCCCGGACAGCGCCCACGGCACGAACCCGGCCTCCTGCACCCTGGCCGGCTTCCAGGTCGTCACCATCCAGTCCTCGGCCCGCGGCCTCCTGGACGTCGAGGACCTGCGCGATCACCTCGGGCCGGACACCGCCGGCCTGATGATCACCAACCCCAACACCCTCGGTCTCTTCGAGGAGCGGATCCGGGAGATCTGCGACGCGGTCCACGAGGCCGGCGGCCGCGTCTACATGGACGGCGCCAACTTCAACGCCATCGTCGGCATCACGCGCCCCGGGGACTTCGGCATCGACATGATGCACCTGAACCTGCACAAGACCTTCTCGACGCCCCACGGCGGCGGAGGCCCGGGGGCCGGGCCGATCTGCGTGAGCGGGGAACTCGGCCCCTACCTGCCGGTGCCGCGCATCGTCGAGGAGGAGGAAGGCTTCCGGCTGTCCGAGGAGGCGCCGAAGTCCATCGGCCGTCTGCGCGGCTGGCACGGGAACTTCCTGGTCCTGCTCCGGGCCTATGCCTACGTGCGCCGGCTCGGCGCCGAGGGTCTGCGCCGCGTCGCCGAGCACGCGGTCCTCAACGCCAACTACCTGCGGGTGCGCATGCGCGACACCTGGCGCGTGCCTTTCGACCGGACCTGCATGCACGAGTTCGTGGCGCGGCCGCGCAAGGAGATGCTGGAGCGCGGCGTCCGCACCCTGGACGTCGCCAAGCGCCTCATCGACCTCGGCTTCCACCCGCCGACGGTGTACTTCCCCCTGGTCGTCCCCGAGGCCCTGATGATCGAGCCCACGGAGACCGAGGCCCGGGAGACCCTGGACGCCTTCGCCGAGGCCATGGAGCGCATCGCCCGCGAGGCCGAGGAGAACCCCGCCCTCCTCAAAGAGGCGCCGCACACCACGCCCGTGGGGCGCGTGGACGAGGCCCGGGCGGTCAAGGATCCGCACCTCTGCTTCCGCTGCTCCTGATCCGTGCTGCGGGCACGCTGGATCTCCGACCCGCCGCTTGCAGGCGCCGAGAACATGGCCCGGGACGAGGCCTTGCTCGCCTGCCGCAGCTGCCCCACCCTGCGCCTCTACCGCTGGGCGCGGCCGACCCTCTCCCTGGGCTGGTTCCAGGAGGCCCGGGACCTGCCGCTGGACGCGGTCCGCGCCCGCGGCGGCGAGGTCGTGCGCCGGCCCACGGGCGGCAAGGCCATTCTCCACGAGGAGGAACTGACCTGGGCCCTGTGCGCGCCGGAGAGCGGCGCCCTGGCCGGTGGCCCGGCCCGGGCCATGGCCCGCCTGCACGAGGCCCTGGCACCGCTTCTCGCCGAGGCCGCAGGGCGTCCGGTGCGCCTGCGCGGCGAGGCGCGCCTGCTCTCGGACCGCCCGGGCAGCCCCTGGTGCTTCGAGGACTCCTCCCCTCTCGATCTGGTCCTGGACCGCCGCAAGCTCCTGGGGAGTGCCGCCCGCCGCCGCCGGGGCTGGCTCCTGTTCCACGGCAGCCTGGTCCTGCGTCCTCCACGGGAGACGCCGGGCATCGCCGGCCTCGGCGCCGAACCGCCGCGGGCCGCCTTCGCCGAGGTCCTGGGCCGGGCCCTGGGCCTTGTCTTCGAGCCGGGGGGCTGGCTCCCCGCGGAACAGCGCCAGGCCGCCGGACTGCGCGCCGCCCACGAGGCGGAGGAGCGGGTCCTGCGCCGCCGCCGGCCGGTCGCCGTCCCGGAAGACGCCTGATGGAGACCCGCCTGCACGGCAACCCCGACTACGGCCACCTGGAGGTGCGGCTGGAAGCCGGCGAAGCCGTGCTCGCCGAGAGTGGTGCCATGGCCTGGATGGACTCCGGCCTGGAGCTCCGGGCCCGGATGGCCGGCGGCTTCCTGCGCGCCCTCGGACGGCGCTTCCTCGGCGGGGAGTCCTTCTTCCTGGCCGAGTACCGCGCGCCGGCCGCGGCCACGATCCACCTCGCCCCGTCGCTCCCGGGGAGCCTGCGCGAGGCGGTCCTCGGGGCGGAAGGAATCTGGGTGGCGCCGGGCGCCTTCCTGGCCGCCGAACCCGAGATCGAGCTGCGCACCCGCTTCCTGGGCTGGCGCGGGCTGTTCAGCGGTACCGGTCCCTTCTTCCTGCGCCTCCAGGGGCCCGGCCGCCGGGTCGTCCTGGCCTCCTACGGTGCCCTGGTCGAAGAGGCCGTGGACGGCGAGCGCATCGTGGACACCGGGCACCTGGTCGCCTGGGAGCCCGGCCTCGACTTCCGCGTCACCACTCCGGGAGGCTGGAAGCCGACCCTCTTCTCCGGCGAGGGGCTGCTCCTGCGCTTCCGCGGCCGCGGCCGCCTCTGGCTCCAGACCCGCAACCTCCCCGCCACCGCCGCCTGGCTGGGGCCCCTCCTTCCCGCCTGATGCAGGTCCGCGTCCTCGATCCGGGAGCCTTCGCCCACGCCCGGGTGCGCCTGGAGCCCGGCGAGAGCTTCGTCTCCGAGGCCGGGGCCATGTTCCGCATGGACCCGGTCCTGGACCTGGACGTGACCGTCCGAACTGGCGGCCGGGGTGGGGTCTGGACCGGCCTGGGACGGATGCTCGGCGGCGACTCCTTCTTCCTGTCCACCTACACCGCCACCACGGCCCCCGGCGAGGTCTCCCTGGCCCCGGTCCTGCCCGGCGAGCTGCGGGTGCTGGACGGGACGAGCGCCGACGCCTGGACCTGTACCGGCGGCAGCTTCCTGGGCTGCGGGCCGGAGATCGTCCTGGAACCCCGCTTCCAGGGCCTCAAGGGCCTGGTGAGCGGCGAGCGCCTCTTCTTCCTGGAGGCGCGCGGCCCCGGCCCCCTGATCGTCGCCGCCTTCGGCGCCCTCCGGGCCGTCGAACTCCAGGGGGAACTGACCGTGGACACCGGGCATCTCGTGGCCTTCGAGAGCGGCATCTCCTACCGCATCGGCAAGGCCGGAGGCTCCTGGGTCCAGAGCTTCCTCGGCGGCGAGCGCCTGGTCCTGCACCTGGAGGGCCGGGGCCGCCTCCTCCTCCAGTCCCACGCACCGCCGGCCTTCGGCCGCGCCCTGGGACGCCTCCTTCCACCCCGGGAAGGCTGAGCCATGCACGCCGAGCTCGAAGCCCGCGGCTCCTTCAGCGCCCTGCGCCTGCGCCTCGCCCCCGGCGAGGAGGTGGTCGCCGACAGCGGCGCCCTGGCCTGGCAGGACCCCGGCCTGCGCTGCAACACCTCGACACGCGGCGGCCTGTTCCGCGGGCTGGGACGCAAGGTCCTGGCCGGCGAGAGCTTCTTCCAGAACACCTGGTCCGGCGGCGAGGGTGGCGGCGAACTGGTCCTCGCCCCGGGTACGCCGGGGGAGATCCTGCGCCTGGACCTGGACGGGGAGATCCTGGCGGAGAAGGGAGCCTTCCTGGCGGCCGCCACCACGATCGAGCTGGATCCGGCCTGGAGCGGCCTGCGCGGCCTGTTCTCCGAGGGCATCTTCGTCCTGCGCTGCCGCGGCACGGGCCCGCTCTTCCTGCACGCCTGGGGGGCCCTCGAGGAACTCGTCCTCCAGGACGAGGAAACGATCGTGGACAACGGCCAGGTGGTCGCCTGGGAGCCCTCCCTGGAGTGGCGTTTGAGCCACGGCGGCCGCATCCGCAACTTCCTCTTCAGCGACCAGATCGTCCTCCGCTTCTCCGGGCGCGGTCGCCTCTGGACCCAGAGCCGCAACCCCCGGAGTCTCGCCAACTGGGTCCATCCCTTCCGCCGGGTCCGGCGGCGTCGCTCCGACTCCTGAGGCCCGGCGCCCTCTTCCGCCGAAGAGAGAAGGCCGCCCCTGGACCGCGGGCCGCCGGAGGGCCACCCTGGAAGAGGCGGGACCGGCGGCCCCGGCCAGGGTTCCACCAGGCGTCCCCGCCACCGCGCCATGCTGCCCCTCCCTCACCTCGCCCTCGCCCTCGCCGCCGGTGGTCCGGCGGCCTTCCAGATCCCCTGGGAGGCGGACCTCGACGCCGCCCTGGAGCGGGCCGCGGCGGAGAGCAAGGTCGTCTTTGTCGCCATCAACATGGACGGCGAGACCGCCAACGACCGCATGGCGAAGAAGACCTACCACGACAGACTCCTGGAGCCCTACCTCGGCGCCTGCGTGGCCGTAGCGGCGAGCAAGTACGACCACGGCGGCGCCTCGGAGTGCCCGCGCTTCGGCGTCATCCCCTGCGCGGCGCATCAGAAGGCCGACATCCAGGTCCGGACCCGCCTCCTCGGTGCCGGGCCGGACACCTCGGTGGTCGCGCCCCAGCACCTCTGGCTCGACCCCGAGGGAAAGGTCCTGCTCTCCGTCCCCTACGTCGTGAGCACCGACGAACTGATCTGGTGCACGGTGACGGCCTGGCAGAAGTACGACGCCGAACGCGCGCCGCGCATGCCGGCGGGGGTCCGGCCGCCGCGGCGCCTGGTCATGGACGGTGTGGCGCCGACGGGCGGTGGCGAGATCCAGCCCCTGAGCCGGGAGGAGCTGGCCGCGCTCATCCGGCAGGCCGTGGCCGGCGGACGAGGCAACCCGCGCGGCAACCTCCTGGTGCGCATGGTCGCCACCGACGACGAGGACGCCATCGAGTTCGTGACCACCCAGCTGCGCAGCGGCGGCGGCCGGCGCGGCGGCGGCACCGAG
>JALUUN010000489.1 GCA_027021325.1 Planctomycetota bacterium | reverse complement strand
ATGAACGCCCAGTTCGCCCTGGGCTTCGCCGAATGGGAGGACGAGGCCTGGGCGCGAAGTCTCTACGCCCACGCCCTGGACTACGGCCTGCGGGCCTTCGACGACGAGGATCTGACCGAGGCGGTCCGGCGCAACGCCGACGCCGTCCGTGCGGTCCTCCAGGGCTACGACGAGGACGATGTTCCCCTCATCTTCTGGACCGGCCTCGCTCTCGGCGGCTGGATCAACCTGAACAAGGACTCGGTGCGCTCCGTGGCCGACCTGCCCATTGCCGTGGCCTTCATGGAGCGGGTCCTGGAACTGGACGAGGGCTACTTCCACGGCGGGGCCTGGCTCTTCATGGGCCAGTACCACGGCAGCCGGGGGGTGGAGCTGGGCGGCGATCCGGAGGCCGCCCGCCGCGCCCTGGAGCGTGCTTCGGAGCTGAGCGGCGGCCGCCTGCTCCTGGCCAGGGTCTACATGGCGCGCTTCTACGCCGTCCCCACCCAGAACCGCGCCCTCTACGAACAGCTCCTCGAGGAGGTCCTGGAGGCGCCGGAGGACATCCTCCCCGGCGAGCGCCTGGCGACGGCCATCGCCAAGCACCAGGCCGAGGAACTCCTCTTCACCATCGACGACTACTTCCTGGAGGGATAGGGATGCTGCGAGCGGGCGTACTGGTCGCGGGTTGCGGGCTGGCCATGCTGCCGGCCTCGGCGCCTGAGGTGCAGGATCCGGGCCGGGTGGTCATCAAGTGCGCCACCGTAGCGCCGGACGGCTCCACCTGGATGAAGCTTCTGGAGAAGATGTCCAAGGACATCTACCGGCGGACGCGCGGCCGGGTGCAGTTCAAGTTCTTCGCCAACGGCGTCCTCGGCGAGGAGAAGAGCGTCCTGGAGAAGATCTCCTACGGTCAGATCCAGTCCGCCGGCCTTACCGGCATCGGCATGGGCGAGATCCTGCCCGAGTGCCGGGTCATCGAACTGCCGTACTGGTTCGACACCTACGAGGACTACGACTATGTCCTCGAGCGCCTCGGTCCGCGCTTCGAGAAGGGATTCGAGGAGAAGGGTTTCGTTCTCCTGGGCTGGGCCGAGGGCGGCTTCGCCAACCTCTGGAGCAAGCGGCCGCTGCGCACCCCCGAGGATCTGCAGCAGGCCAAGGTCTGGCTGCGTCTCGGTGACCCCATGACCGAGACGATCCTGCGCCAGATGGGCATCCAGCCCGTGCCCCTGGCTCTGGGAGACGTCCTGACCTCGCTCCAGACTGGCCTCATCGACACCGTCTACGTCTCGCCCCTGGCCCTGATCGCCCTGCAGTGGTTCCCGCATGTGGAGTACTGCTGGGACGTGCCCCTCTTCAACATCGAGGCCGGGCTGGTCGTGGATCTGGACACCTGGAACTCCCTGCGCCCCGAGGACCGCGAGACGGTCCGCACGAGCGCCCGCAAGCATCTGCGCGAACTCGTCGAGCGCACGCGCAAGGACAACGCCGAGTCGGTCCAGGTCCTGAAGGACAAGGGCATCCGCTTCCTGAAGCCCGACGCCGCCGAACGTGCCCGCATCGAAGAGCTGCGCGACCGCATCGCCGGCTCTCTGGTGGGCCGCCTCTACGACCGGGAGCTCCTGGAGGAGTTCCGGCGCCTGGTCGCCGAGGCCCGGGCCCGGAAGAAGCAGTGAGGCCCCCGAGCCGCCGACC
>JALUUN010000488.1 GCA_027021325.1 Planctomycetota bacterium | reverse complement strand
CCTGCGGGCGGCTACGAGCAACGACCTCAGTGCCGCCCGGACCCTCCACTTCCTCCTACTTCCTTCTTCGACCTCGTCTTCCTACAACCTCGAAGAGAAGAGCCTGGAGGGATGAAGACGCCGGACGCTGGTCCCACCAGCGGCCCCACCGGGGCCGGCCGCCTGCCAGCGGCGGCCCCCCACCAGTCGTCGCCTACGGCTCCTACCTGATCGAACCAGGAGGGAAGAGAGCGAAGAGACCAGAGAGAGCGAAGAGAGGGGTATCCCCCCCCCTTCCCCGCCCCCCGCGCTGGGGGCGGCTCGGGGGGAAGCGGCCTCGCGGGCGCGGGCCGCGCTTCAGGAAGTCGGATTCCGGCTGATAGGAAGTCGGAGTCAAGGTCGCCGCTGGCCGGCGACCCCCGGGCCCGCCGTCGCGGGCCCCCGAGGGGCCGAAGGCCCCGACCGTGAGGGCCGCCCCGAGCGGCCCGACCTGGTCAGGCTGGCGGCCCACGGCCGCAGGTGATCAGGGGGGGCCGGGGGACCTCCCCCGGACTTACTCCTCGCCGAAGGCGAGGCGCGGGACGCGAAGGCGGACCGCGGGGACGAGGCCCGGAGCTGAGCGGAGGGCGGAGGAGGGGGAGTTTGTCCAACCCTGAACCTCGACAACTCGGAAGCGCGGGCGCGTAAGCGCGCAGGACGCAGGGTTGCGCAGGCGGGCGGAGTATGGTAGTATGCTGGCATGGGTCGAGCTCGACCTGGTCGTGTGCGGCCAGGTCATCTTCGCCGGCCGCCGGCCGGCCTCGGCCTGCCCGGCTACCGGGCGGGTCTGCCTTCTGGAGTTCGGCCTTGGCCAAGCCGAGCTCCGTGCTCTGGCCCGGGCCCTGGCCCGGGCATGAACCCCGACCCTGGAGGAGAAGATGAAGACCTGCCGATTCCTCGGGCCGCGCGCGGCCCTCCGGGCCGCCGAGGAGGCGGCCAACCCGTGGCGGGCGGCGGAAGCCGCCCGCGAGGAAGCCGAGCAGGAGCTCGCGGAGCTCCTGGACGAGCTCGCCGCCCTGGAAGAGGGAGGGGAGCTGGACGGGGCGGGTCGCGCCGCCCTGGAGGAGGCCGCCCGCCGGGCGGCGGAGCGCGCCGGGATCCCCGGCGCGGAGCTGGCTTAGGCGGGCGCACGCCCGCCGCCGGGGACCGTGAGCCTGAGGGCTTGCGGTCCCTCTCTCTTGGTGGTATAATGCCGGCATGGCACAACCCACCCTCCGCATCCTGGCCCGCCCCCGTGACGGGGCGGGCTTGCCCATCGGCTTGGCGGCCTTGCCGCCGGCCTGCGTCCGCTCCCGCCACTCGTGGCGGGAAGTCGGCGACGACCACGGATGCCGCCTCGGCGGCTCGCCAGCGGTCTGGTCGGTCTTCTCCTGCCGCCACTGCGGCAGCGAGAAGCTCCAGGCCCGGGTGCTCCCGGGCTGGGAAGGGGTCGGGCGCAGCTCGTCGCTGCGCCGCTACCTGGAGGGCGACGCATGAGCGCCGCCCTCGCCCCCGACCTCGCCGCCCGCCTCCTCGGCGGGCGGGCCTGGGCCGCCCGCGCCGGGCTCCCGGCGCCGGGCGCCGAGCTCGACGCCGGCGACGACGAGCTTGGGCTCGTCGCGCTGGTCCAGCTCCCCGGCGACGCCATGCCGGGGAGCGCGCCGCTCCCGCTGTTCCCCTGGCGCGC
>JALUUN010000487.1 GCA_027021325.1 Planctomycetota bacterium | reverse complement strand
GGAACCAGAGCCGCCGGACTCCGGGAAGGAGCTCCCGCAGGAGATCCTCCAGGGCGTCCAGGTCCTCGATCTCCCGGGCGGCGGCGAGTCCCGCCCGGCGGGCGCCCTCGGCGCCGCCCCGCCGCCCCTCCCAGATCTCGGCCATGGGATCCCGCGGCCGGACAGCCAGGAGTTCCTCCTCGGGAAGGGCCTCGAGACCGCGGCCGAGGAGCAGCCAGGCGCCCGGCTCCTCCCAGCCGGTGAGGTAGAGGAAGTCGGAGTCCTGGCGGAAGGGCCACTCGACGTCGTGGCTGCGGACGACGGGCTCCGCGGCAGGGAAGAAGGCGAGATCGCCCTCCTCCAGGGCGGCCCGGAAGGCCTCGCGGTGCTGGCGGTACATCGTGGGACGGGTGCTCGGACCCGCGGGTTCGCGGCCCGAAGGCCCTCGGGATGCCGGGGTCAGTCTCCCAGGGCGGCGCAGCCCGGTCAATCCAGGCCCCCTTGCGGCCGTCCGACGCTCTGGAACGGCAGGGCGGGGCCGGTTGGCCTGCTCCGGCGGGCTTCCCTACATTGAAGCCGCGCGGGCGGCGGCGCGTCCCCACGGCCGCCCTGCCGAAGCGTCCCCTTCCCGTTCCCGCCGCCCGTCGTCCTGGATGCGCATCGACATCAAGACCGCCCGGATCCTGACCTCCGAGGAGGCTCGCGAGACGCTGCTCCTCTTCCGCCACCAGGGGGACGATCCGCACCGCATCCTCGAATCCTTCCTCGGGATGTTCCCCAAGAAGGTGGCCGAGGCCCTGGCCGAGCTGCGGCAGCTGCGCCGGCGCGCCACCCAGAAATTCGAGCTCGGCCAAGACATGTTCTTCACCAAGGAGCAACTCGAGCAGTCGAGCAGCGAGAAGGTGGCGGCCTGGCGGGCGCGACGCTTCGCCGATGCCGGCTTCCAGGAGGTCTGGGACCCCTGCTGTGGCATCGGGGCGGACTCCATCGCCCTGGCCCGGGCCGGTCTGCGGGTCCACGCCTCGGACAAGGACGAGAGCGCGGTGCATTTCGCCCAGGCCAACGCCGAGGTGCACGGCATCGACACCATCGACTTCGAGGTCGCCGACGCCGCGGAGACCATCCCTCCCGAAGGGGCGGTGTTCCTCGATCCGGCCCGGCGGCGCGGCAGCCGGCGCATCATGAGCCCGGATGACTGGTCGCCGGATCCCGCGGCCATCGCCCGGCTCCTCGAAGGCCGGCCGGGCGCCGGCCTGAAGCTTTCGCCGGCCGTGGACCTCCAGGTCCTCCTGGAGAAGTTCCCCGCGCCCGACGAGATCGAGGTCATCTCCCTGCACGGCGAGAACAAGGAAACGGTCTTCTGGTACGGCGCATGCGCGAGTGGTGCGGCCCGCCGGGCCAGTTCCCTCCCCGCCGGCGAGACCCTGGCCGGCGAGGAAGAGCGGGAGATCGAGATCTCCGAGGTCCAGGAGTACCTCTTCGACCCCGACCCGAGCCTGACCCACAGCGGACTCCTCGGCCGCTTCGCCCGCGAGCACGGGCTTCGGGCCCTCGACCCGCAGATCGGCTACCTGACCTCGCGCGAACCCTTGACGAGCCCCTTCGTGGACTGCTTCGAGGTGCTGGCGGTGGAAGCTCTCGACCCGCGCAAGATGAAGGCGGTCCTGCGCAGGCTCCAGGTCGGCCGCCTCCTGATCCGCAAGCGTG
>JALUUN010000486.1 GCA_027021325.1 Planctomycetota bacterium | reverse complement strand
GGGCCCGTCCTTCCAGGTCCAGCTCGAGTAGTAGCGGATGCGCCAGCCGTCGTTGATCGGCGTCTCGGTGAAGGCCAGGACGCCGCCGCTGGAGCCGGCCAGCTCGGAGTTGATGTTGTCGTTGGTCCCGCCGGTGCCGGAGGCGTTCCCGTTCCAGAAGAAGTTGAAGTTGGCCTTGCCGGAGCCGACGTCGCCGGGCTGAGTGCTGTCGCCCGTGCCGTCGCCGAACAGGCGGCTGCCCCACTCGGCGCCGGCCTTCCAGATCGCGAGTTCGGCGCCGTCGTAGCCGGGCCAGTTCGGATCCGGAGTCGTGTTGTTGTTGGCCTCCGGATCGGTGAAGTTGTTGTAGATCCGGAAGTCACGCTGGCCCTGGCCGAGCATGCCACCGATGGTGGACCAGCCGTGGGCCTCTTCGTTGGTGCCGACCGAGGCGACGCCGGTCAGGAGCACGCCGCCGATGGCGAATCGCAGGAGGTTCTTGATCATGGCGTAGCTCCTCACTTCTCGCTCTGGCCTTGCTTCTTGGCGGCGAGGGCGACGCGGATGCCCTGCCGGAGCTGATCGAGGGTCATGTTCTTTTCGATGGCGAAGCCCTCACCCTTGCCGAGGACCACCTCGCCCTTGCGGCTGGGGATGACCCGGAAGATGCCGCCCATGGCGGCGTAGACGCAGCGGTCGATCTCGGGACCCCAGCCTTCGACGGGGGCGGAGAAGACGACGACGTCATTGCCGAGGCGGTACTCGCTGGGGGCGGGCATGCAGGTGACCGTCATGCTCTCGCCCTGCCAGGTGCCGCCGAGGAAGGCGGCTTCGAGGGTCCGCGCCTTGCCGGTGTAGAGATCCTCGCCCTCGACGGTGATGAGGGTGTAGATCAGGCGGTCGTCGCCGGGCGGGGTGTAGGCGACGGAGCGCACATTCGTGATGGTGCCGCGGACCGCTGTGTCGGCGCGCTGCACCATCTTGTTGAGGTCCAGGGCCTCGATGCAGGCCTGGGCGGCTCCTGCCAGGAGCAGCCCCGCGGCCGCACCGGCCAGCCAGGAGAACTTCTTCATGGTCTTGTTCGGGGTCTCGGTCGTGTCGGTTGGACTGGGGACGGGGAGGTTCCGCGGGGCGGAGCGCCGGCCTCGGAGCCGTCCGGAGAGGGTCAGGGTAAAGGATAGACCCCGAAACCGGGGCCCTCCGGACACCTTTCGGCGGCGGGATGCCGCCCCGGATCGCAGCTATCTCCTGAACCCGTCGGGGGCTGGGCACACGGCCCGGGCAGGGCGCCGGCCTCCACGGGCGTCGCATTCCTGCGACGGCCCGAGCCGGCCCGGGGTTCCCGTCTCCTCGCCGGCAGGCGGCCGCCGCGGGCGCCCCGGGGGGGCGGGGACCGGGTCGGGAAGGCTCCACCGGTCCGGTCCCGCCGGGCGGCTCGGGACTCCTGGAGCGAAGGCGGCCGCCCCCCGGCAGGAGGGGCGGCCGCGGAGTGGCGCGAGGGGCGCCGGACCTCAGTTGATCTGGAACTGGTGGACGTTGCTGTCGCAGAAGGTGCCGTTGTCGTCCACGCCGGCCTCCAGCTGCAGGATCACGGTAGCGCCGATGTTCGCCGGGACCGTGCCGGAGAAGACGCCGGTGCCGGTGGCGTCGGTCATGCCGGTTCCCACCACCACGACCGGATCGCCGATGTCGAACTGCTGGCCGTTGAT
>JALUUN010000485.1 GCA_027021325.1 Planctomycetota bacterium | reverse complement strand
GCCGGGGGATCTGGAACGCGTCCGCCGGGCGGCCTGGGGGGCCCTCGTGAGCGGCCTGCAGACCCCCGCCGCCCTGGCCTCGCGGGTGCTCTCCTCGATGCTGGACGAGCACGGCCCCTTCGAAGTCCTGGACGTCCTGGAGGCGGTGACGCCCGAGGCCCTGGAGCAGCGCGCCGCGGAACTCCTGGCCCCGGAGCGGACGGCGACAGCGGTGCTCCGGCCGGCGGAAGGGGGATGAGGCGCTTCTTCCTGCTCGGGCCCACGGCCTCGGGCAAGTCGGCGGTGGCCGTGCCCCTGGCCCGTCTCCTCGGGGCCGAGATCCTGACTCTGGACTCCATGCAGGTCTACCGGGGCATGGATGTGGGCACCGCCAAGCCCGGGCCGGAGGAGCGCGGCGGCGTCGCCCATCACCTCCTGGACCTCGCCGACCCCCGGGAGGAGTTCTCCGTGGCGCGCTGGCTGGAGGCGGCCGACGCCGTCGAGGCCGATCTGCGGGCGCGCGGCATCCACGCCCTCTATGCCGGCGGCACGGGGATGTACCTGAAGGCGCGGGTTTCGGGGCTCGTGGAGACGCCGCCGCCTCCCGAAGACCTGCGCCGGCGCCTGCGCGAGCGCCTGGAGGCCGGGGAGCGGGAGGCCCTGCGGGCGGAGCTCGAGCGCCTGGATCCCGCCCTGCACGCCCGTCTGCACCCCGGCGACGACCAGCGTCTGCTGCGCGGCCTGGAGGTGGTCCTGAGCACCGGGCGTCCCCTGAGCTCCTGGCAGGAGGAGTGGGAGCCGGGCGAGCCCCTGGGCGAGCCGGCCGTGGCCCTGGCCTGGGAACGGGAGGTCCTCCGGCGGCGGGTCGAGGAGCGCTTCGACCGCATGCTGGAGGAGGGCCTGGTGGAGGAGGTCCAGGCCCTGCGCGCCGCCGGCGGCCCGGGGCCCACGGCGCGCAAGGCCCTGGGCTACCGTCAGATCCTGGACTGGCTGGAGGGGCGGATCTCCCGCGAGGAGGCGCGGCGCCGGGCGATCCAGGGCACCCGCACCCTGATCCGCCGGCAGATGACCTGGCTCCGCTCCTTCCCCGACCTGCGCTGGCTCCCGGTCGGCGAGAGCGACGACCCCGAGGATCTGGCCCGGAAGGCCCGGGATCTGCTGCGGGAGGCAAGGGGCTGACCCGGCTGGCCCCGCGGGCTGGCGGAGTGGGCGCCCTCCGGACTAGACTCGGGGCTGGTATCGGACATGGTTCCTTCCTCCCTGCTGCCTGCTCTCCTCCTGTCCGGCCTGGCTCCTGCGGAGCCACTGGCCCAAGGGCAGGAGCCGTACGGTATCCCTGCCGTCGACTCCGCTCTGCTCCTGATCGAGACCCCGGACGGCTGGGGCTCGGGTTTTCTCTACGGCGACACGCGCACGGTGGTCACGAACCGGCATCTCTTCACGGGCATGGCGCCAGGTGCGTTGCTACGCTTGCGCCCTGTGCGCACCCATGCGGGTGGATTCACGGGCGTAGGAGAGCCAGTGCAGGGAGCGCTTCGCTTTCAGCACCGGGACTTCGATCTCGCCGTGGTCGAACTCGTCCGTCCGTTGGAGGGCGGGCGGCCTCTGGAACTCGCCCCCGGTGCCGGTACGGGCCTGGTGCCGCGAGGTGTCTCGATCTGGGTCCACGGTTTCCCGAGCACCGGGGCGCCTCTGGTCTCCAGGGGAATCC
>JALUUN010000484.1 GCA_027021325.1 Planctomycetota bacterium | reverse complement strand
CCCATGGCCCGGCCCCGCAGGGCGCAGACCAGAAACGAGCCCGCTGCCCGACCGAGACCCACCAGTCCCCGCCCGGAGGCGAGCAGCAGGTTGTCCTCGGCGCTGTACACAGCACCGCGACGCCGGCAGGCCGCCAGCAGCGCGGCAAGCTCTTCGGCCGCTCGCCCCCCTTCCTGCAGACGGCGGCGAAGGCGGGAGGGCTCCCGGATGGAGAAGACCTCCGGATAGAGATCAGCCAGGTAGAGCGCCGGCCCGACGACCAGCCGCCTCGGATCGAGATCCAGGGCGCGGGCCAGGGCGGTGATCACCCCGTGGACCATCAACGGCAGGTCCACCTCTCCCCTCACGACGCTCTGCCGGGCCCAGCGTCGGTAAATCTGGGAGAGGGCCGCCAGCCTCCGGCCCGGCACCCGCGGTCGCGTGGCCCAGGTCGAGCCCCTCGCTCGCAGCCAGCGTGCCACCGGTGGGGACTCGAACTCGAGGTCCGTCAGTACCCGGCCCACCCGGCAGGAGGACCCCCGGCGCTGGAGCTGGGCAGGCAGGTGTCCGCTGGCCAGGTGGGCCTCGCCGAACACTGCGGCGACATGGACGTCGCCTCCGGGCTCCGCGACAAGTCGGAGCAGGCGCTCGGCAGCCACCCTGTCCCGCAGGGGCAGGTCCGTCGCCCCCCCCCGAGGTGAGATATCGATCGCCGCCACCCGCGTGTCGGTCCGCCGGGCGACCGCGAGCAACTCCTGCACCGGACGCCAGGGATAGCCCCATTCCTCCCGGTAGCGAATCCGCCGGTGAAACTCCCGTTCGCCGATACGGCCTTCCAGCAGCGCGTCGAGGGCGGCCTGGTCCCGCCGGTAGACCATCTCCAGAGCCAGCACCCGGGGGCCGCGACCGGTCGCGGCCCACTGCTCGAGCACCTCGCCCGCGGTCTCGAGAGCACCGGGCAGCGGATGGTACTCGCCGATCAACACCAGTGGGCAGGCCAGCAGGGAGGGAGGGACGCCCGGGCCGGGGCAGGCGGACCAGCGCAGGTTGTCGGCCTCGTTTTCGAAACGACGAACGTAGCGGGAATCGGCGGCGGGATCGTAGACGCCGAGACGGCGGCGCAGGTGCTCGGCCGAAGCCGAGCTGCGCTTCAGGATGAGGCCCCTCCCTTGGGACCGTTCTTGTCTTCTTCCTGCATTTCCTTCATCGCGCCGCGGAAGTTCTTGATGCCTTCTCCCAGCCCCTTACCCAGTTCCGGAAGCTTCCGCACGCCGAAGAGCAGGACCAGGATCACCGCGATGATGAGCAGTTCGGGAGCCCCGAGGGGTCCGATCAGCGCCAGAAGAGCGGCGGAGAAAGCCATGGTGTTTCCTCCGAATTGCTGCCGTGATTGGCAAGGCAGCGTGGAGCCCCATTATTCACGATTAACACTCGCTGTCCACGCGCAACACCCGCGCCGAGCCCGCCCGGCGGGTCACGCCCCGATCGTCGAGGGCTTCGAGGATCGGAATCGCGTACTTCCGGGTCAGCGAAAAGAGGTTCTTGAACGCTGCCACATCGAGGGTCTTGCGACCGGCGGCCGCCTCCTCGCGCAACACGGCGATCATCGCCTCCCAGGGGCGCCGGGCGATCCAGGCACCGTTACCCAGGCGCACGGCCCGGCCCGTCCGCTCCGCCCAGCCCAGCAGGGGCCGCAGGTGCGCATCCCCCTCTCC
>JALUUN010000483.1 GCA_027021325.1 Planctomycetota bacterium | reverse complement strand
GGGCAGCCAGGTCTCGGTGTCGAGCTGGAGGCAGACCATGGCCTCGTCCTCCTCGGTGACGCGCCGGAGTTCATAGTCCAGGAGGCCCTCGTAGAGGATCCCCACGAACTCGGTGCTCAGATCCCCGAACTCGACGGGGGCGGGGACGCGGACGCGCCGCCGGCCGTCGAGGGTGACCAGGACCTCGGTGTACTTCAGCCCCTCCAGGAGCTCGAGGACGCGGCGGTCGTCCACGCGGGCCCCGGGGGACTCCAGGCGGGCCAGGGCGCGGAGGACCGGATCCGGGGACTCCGGGTCGCCGGGCCGGAAGAGCTCCCCGCCGTAGGCGCGGATGCGGCAGCCCTGGGGGGCCTGCTCCGGAGAGAGGCCGTAGCTCAGGTCGCCGCCGTCGTGGACCAGGCGGAAGAGGGCCAGAAGCCTCGGCCAGGCGTGGAAGCGCTCCTCGAGGAGTTCGGGGCCGGCCTCCTCCCGGGCGTTGCGCAGAGCGGTCAGGAGACCCTCGACCCCGTAGGCATCGTCGTAGGCGGGTTCGCCGCGGGGCAGGAGGCGGCGGCGCTCGGACTCGGCGAAGAAGAGGACGACGAGGCGCATGACGACCCGCGTCGCCGCCTGGTAGAGGGCGCCGAGGTCGGCCTCCTCGCCCACGCCGTCCTGGACGCCGTAGAGGATCTCCTCGACGGCTCGCCGGACCTGGCGGCCGAGGACCGGGCTGAGTTCGCCCTGGCGGCTGCGGGACTCGCGCAGGGCGCGGTGCAGGCGCGGCTCCGGGATCTCGGCCTCGGCCGCCGGCTCCCGGGCCAGGGCCTCGGGGCCGAGGAGAGCGAGGAAGCCGCGGAGGGTGTCCGAGGCGCCGCCCTCCTCGAACCAGGAAGCGGCGTCCCACTGCACCCAGGAGTCGGCCTCGGCCCCGGCCTGGACGAGGCGCCACTGGCGGCCGTTGGTGAGGAGACCGGCCGGGCAGCCGGTGCGGCGCAGGAGCTCGACGAAGCGCCCGTAGATCTGGCGGCCGCGATGGCGGCCAAGGCCGTGGCCGCCCCCGTCCACCCGGACGAGGAGGACCGGGCGGCCGTCCCGGACCAGGGCGTAGTCCGGCCGGAGGGTCTGGCCGGTCGCGGTCCGGGCCAGGCAGACCGGCGGGAGATCCCGGCTTCCGAGGACCGCGGCGCCGTGCTGGAGGAAGCTGTCGAGGACATGGCGGATCCACGGGCGGGCCTCGCGGGAGGCCTCGAAGCGCAGCCAGGCGCGGCGCAGGCGGCCGAGGCGGTCGGGCGGCGTCTCGGGCAGGCCGCCGGCGTGGACCCGTTCCAGGAACTCCCGGAGCACCGGCGGCGAGAGGACCAGGCCGGAGTGCTCCAGCCGATTCCACCAGGCGAGGGGGTCGGATCTCATCGGCGGGCCGGGGGCAGATCCACCTCCACGGCGAGGGGCAGGAGGGAGAGGCGGGCCAGGGCGTAGCGGCGCGGGAGGACGGTCCGAAGAACCCGTTCCTCCTCCCGGTCCAGGAGGCTCAGGTGGCGCTCGAGGCCGCGTCGGGCCTCCTGGTCCAGCGCCTCCAGGCGGCGGCGGCGGTCCTGGGCCAGCTCCTCCTGGAGGAAACCCTGGCGAAGCTCCGCCTCCAGACGGGCGCGTTCCTTCTGGAGCTCGCGGCTCTGGGTCTGCGCCTGGAGGCGCTGGAACTCCTGGCGAAGCTCCTGGAAG
>JALUUN010000482.1 GCA_027021325.1 Planctomycetota bacterium | reverse complement strand
CCTCGGCCGGCCCGCCCAGGAGCTGCAGCTGCGCCTGGGCCTGTTTCCGGCGGCCCCGGCCGCCGGCGCGGCTCCTGCGCCCGCGGGCGGCGGCGGGGTTCTTCTGGTCGCCGACGACGAGGAAGGCATCCACGAAGCCGTGCGCAGCGGTCTCGCGCCGCGCGGCTGGAGGGTGCGCTCGGCGACCGGGGGGCTCGAGGCCCTGGGGGCGCTGCGCGGCCCGGATCCGGGCTGCGATGTCGTCCTCCTGGACCTGGCCATGCCCGGCCTGGACGGCTGGTCGGTCCTCGGGGAGATCCGGCGGCGCCACCCCGCCCTGCCGGTGCTCCTGACTTCCGGCCACGCCGCCGAGCTTCCCCGGATCCTGCGCGAGGATCCTGGCCTCGCCTTCCTGCCCAAGCCCTGGACGCCGGAGGAACTGGACGCCGCCCTGCGCCGTCTCCAGGCCCGCGCCGGCGCCGCCGCCGAGGGGGCGGAGGCATGAGCGGCGCCTGTGCTCTGCTCGCCCTCCTGCCCCTGGTCCAGGAACCCGCTCCGGCGGCCTCCGCGGTCCCGCTCCAGGTTCAGAGCTTCAACCTCCGCTACGCCGGCGCCCCCGACGGCGAGGACCGCTGGGAGCTGCGCCGGGACCGGGCGGCGCGCTTCCTGGAGGAGCATCCTGCCGACCTCGTTGCCTTCCAGGAAGTGGAGGCGGTGCAGCTCGCCTGGCTGCGCGAGCGTCTGCCCGGCTGGACCCTGGCCGGCGCCTTCCGCGGGGCCGAGGGCGGGGGCGAGTGGGTCGGCCTGGCCCTGGATCCGAAGCGCCTGGAGCTCCTGGAGCAGGAGGTCTTCTGGCTGAGCGAGACCCCGGAACTCCCGGGCTCCCGTTCCTGGGACGCGGCCCTGCCCCGGGTCGCGATCCTCGCCATCCTCCGGGACCGCGCCGGCGGCGCCCGCTTCCAGGTCCTCGCCACCCACCTGGACCACCGCGGACCGAAGGCGCGGCTGGAGAGTGCCCGCAGGATCGCGGCGCGTCTCCGGCCGGGGCTTCCGGCCCTGGTCCTCGGCGACCTGAACGCCGACGAGGGCAGCCCGCCCCTGGAGGTCCTCCTCGACGCCGGCCTGCGCGACACCTTCCGCCTGCGCCATCCCCGGGCCCGGGCGCCCGGGGAGCTCGGCACCTTCCACGGCTTCCGCCCCGAGCCCGACGGCCGGCGCATCGACTGGATCCTGGCGGGGCCCGAGTGGGAGATCCTGGCCGCGGCCATCCACCGCGACCGCTACAGCGGCCGCGCTCCCTCGGACCATACCCCGGTCTCGGCCCGGCTCCTCCTGCGGCCCTAGGCGCCGCCCCGGGGGCAGCGCCCGGCCCCGGCGTAGAATCCCGGGTTCCTTCCTCCGGCGGCCCGTGCCTGCTCCGATGTCCCCGCTCCTCCTCGCCCTGACCCTTCTCGCTCCGCAGGAGCCCGCCACCGGTCGGCAGCTCGGTTTCCCCGAACTCCTGCGGCGGACCGTGGACCTGCGCTGGATGGCACAGCCGCCGCGCCCCGGCGAGCGCCAGCTGCGCTTCAGTTCCTGGGACCGGGGAAGCGCCGCAGGCCCGGAATCGCCGGACTGGTTCGCCAACCGCGACCGCGGCTGGTTCCTGAGGGTGGAAGAGAGCGCGGAGGGGCCGGTCTCCATCCTCGCCGAGTGCGAGGGGCCCGGCGTCATCACCCGGATCTGG
>JALUUN010000481.1 GCA_027021325.1 Planctomycetota bacterium | reverse complement strand
CCGGGGCAGCCGGTGGTGGAGGGGCGCTGTTTCCTTGGGCTGCGCCGGGTCCCGGGAAGAGGCGGGAGCCGCCAGCCGCTCCACGAGGGCCGCGCGGGAGGGCGGATCCGTGAGGACGAAGGCCGCGCCCAGGAGCCGGGCGCGTTCCCGGAGCCCGGGGTCCAGGCCCGCGTCCAGGAGCCCCACAGCCAGGTCCTGCAGGACGGGGTCGCGGCGGATCCGTTCCAGGGCCTCCTCCGGACGGTGGCCGCCGAGACGCCCGCCCAGGAGAAGGAAGTCCACACCGGGGCCGCTGTGCAGCCGGGCCAGGGCTTCCTGCAGGGTGCCGTGGCTCTCCACTTCGGCACCCAGGGCGCGCAGATCGCGGGCCAGGAGACGGCGTGCGGTCTCGTCCTCCTCGACGAGAAAGAGCTGCTGCCCCTGGAGGGCTCCGGGCCGGAGGCCGGGGGTGGGATCCTCCACCGGGAGCGGGACCTCGAACCAGAAGAGGCTTCCCTGGCCGGAGACGCTCTGCAGGCCGATGCGCCCGCCGAGAAGCTCCACCAGGCGCTTGGAGATCGCCAGACCGAGGCCCGTGCCGCCGAAGCGCCGGCTGGTCGTTCCGTCGGCCTGGACAAACTGTTCGAAGATTCCGTCCTGGGCTTCCTCGGGGATGCCGATGCCGGTGTCCTCCACTTCGAAACGCAGGGTTCCGGGCGTCGGCCCCTCCAGCACGCCCAGGCGCACCCAGCCATCGTCGGTGAACTTCAGCGCATTGCCGGCCAGGTTCAGGAGCACCTGGCGGAGACGGTCGCCCGGACCGACGTGCCGGCGCGCCAGATCCGCCGGCAGGTCCAGGTGCAGGCGCAGCCCCTTGCGTGCCGCGGGCCCGGCAAACAGCGCGGCAACGCCCTCCACCATCTCGCGGAGATCGAAGGGAGCAGGCTCCAGGAGGAGCTGCCCGGCCTCGATCTTGGACCAGTCGAGGATGTCGTTCAGGATCTGGAGGAGAGCGTCGCCCGAGGTCCGGAGGGTCTCGACGAGATCCCGCTGGTCGGCGTCCAGGCGCGTCTTCTCGAGGATCTCGACGAGCCCGAGGATGCCGTTCAAGGGCGTGCGGATCTCGTGGCTCATGTTGGCCAGGAATTCCCCCTTGGCCCGGCTCGCGGCCTCGGCTTGTTCCCGCGCCCGCCGCAGTTCGCGGTTGGTCTCCGCCAGGCGCCGGGCATGTTCTCTCAGGCGCGCTTCGCGTTCGATCTCGCTGCTGATGTCGCGCTGGACGCCCACGTAGCCGAGGAGCTCCCCGTGGCGGTCGAGGACCGGCGCCATGGTGGCCGAGACGTGGTAGTGGCTTCCGTCCTTGCGCTGGTTGATCAGACGGCCGGACCAGGTCTGGCCTCGGGTGAGCTGGGCCCAGAGGTCCTCGTAGACCGCCGCGGGCACCTTGCCGCTCTTCAGGATCCGGGGATTCCTGCCCCGGACCTCCTCCTCGCTCCAGCCCGTGATCCGGCAGAAGGCCGGGTTCACTTCGAGGATGTTGCCCTCGACGTCGGTCAGGATCATGGCGTCCGGCGCCGCCTCCAGGGCGCGCAGCAAACGCCGCACCCGGGTCAGGCCGGCCTCGTGTTCCAGGGCCAGGCCGGCAAGCCGGGCAGCGGCGGCGATCCCCTGCAGTTCCTCGGCGGTGGGCTGCCGGACCGTTCCATGGTAGATGGCGAAGGTGCCGA
>JALUUN010000480.1 GCA_027021325.1 Planctomycetota bacterium | reverse complement strand
CCTGGCCGGCATCCGCACGGCCTTCGCCCGCAGCGGCGGCGTGCTGGCCGACCGTCACGCCGAAGACCTCGGCGTCCTCGCCGCCCGGGAGTTGCTCTGCCGGACGGGAGTCGACCCGGACCGGCTGGACGGAGTCGTCACGGGCAACGTGGGCCAGTCCGCTCGAGCCGCCAACATCTCGCGCGTGATCGCCCTGCGCGCCGGCATCCCCGACCACGTGCCGGCCGTCACCGTCCACCGCAACTGCGCCTCCGGATTCGAAGCCGTGACGACTTGCGCCCAGGAGATCCGCACCGGCCGCGGCCGCCTCTACCTGGCCATCGGCTGCGAGTCCATGAGCAACTATCCCCTGGAATTGAATGACGAGGCGCGCGCCTTGATGATGCGCCTCGGCAAGGCCCGGAGTCTTGCGGCGAGGCTCGCTGCGCTCGCCTCCTTCCGCCCGGCGATGCTGCGGCCCGTGGTCACCCTCCTGAAGGGGCTGCGCGATCCGGTCGTGGGGCTGAACATGGGTGAGACGGCGGAACTCCTGGCCCGGGAGTGGGACATCAGCCGGGAGGAACAGGACGCCTTTGCCAGAGAGAGCCACCGCAAGGCCCTCGAGGGGCGCGACCGGCTGCGCGAGGAGACCTTCGACGTGGTCACCCAGAAGGGCGTGCTCCGGGACGACGACGGGGTGCGCACGGAAGAGAAACTCACCAGGCTCGAATCGCTGCGCCCGGTCTTCGCACGGGCCCACGGGTCCGTGACCGCCGGGAATTCGAGCCAGATCACCGACGGAGCCGTGGCCCTCCTGGTGGGAACGGAGGAGATGGAGGGCACCTTCGGTCTCAACCCGCTGGGGGAACTGGTGGGACATGCCTACGTGGGATGCGATCCGGCCCGCATGGGTCTCGGTCCGGTCCACGCCATTCACGCTCTCTTCGAGGACCGGCACCCGCCGCTGGAGGAGATCGATCTCTTCGAGATCAACGAGGCCTTCGCCGCCCAGGTCCTCGCCTGCCTGCGGGCCATGGAGAACGAGCAGTGGTGCCGCGATCACCTGGGGCGGAACCAGCCCCTGGGCACCCTTCCCCGGGAACGGCTCAACGTGAACGGCGGAGCCGTCGCCCTGGGCCATCCCGTGGGGGCCTCCGGCGCCCGCCTCGTCCTCACGGCCTTGATGGAGCTCAGGCGCCGCCGGGGCAAGACGGCCCTCGTCTCCCTTTGCGTCGGCGGCGGCCAGGGCGGCGCCCTCCTGCTGCAAGCACCCTGACGAGCCCTGGCGGCCGGAGAGAGGGATCAGGCGAGGTCCATGCGCGGCCGGCGCACGAGACCGTCGCGATCGCAGTAGCGCGGGTGATCCAGGATGTGGGCCATGTAGGTCTTCAACACCCAGGCGGAACGGAACTCGGAGGCGGGGACGTAATGCCTGAGGCCGAAGATGGGGGAGATCCGGCGGCGCTGCTCCGAGGCGTTGAACTCCGCCATCGCCAGCCGCTCCCCGTTGTGGGGAGCGTAGGTGAAACCCAGGATGTCGTCGAAGAAGCAGTGGACGCGCGGCAGGAGCAGGGCCGGGTCGGCTTTCAGCACTTCGAGGGCGGGGACCGTCGAGGAATAGAGGTCCAGGTCGAAGGAGACGAAAGCCAGGGGCGCCGGAGTCCGGGCGATGAAGAGCGGCACCGTCTCCTCCACCGGACCGATGATGAGTTCCGCCCGCCGCAGAC
>JALUUN010000479.1 GCA_027021325.1 Planctomycetota bacterium | reverse complement strand
CTCTACGCGCGCTTGAACCCCTGGATCAGCCAGGTGGCCTGTTGCCTGAAGGACCTCCAGGCGCCGGGAGTACGCAGCGGCGTGGACCTCGGCCGCCGGGTGCTGAAGGCCCTGGACTTCGAGACCGGCTTCACCCACATGGAATGGTTCCTGAAGCCCGACGGGGAGGCCGTCTTCTGTGAGATCGGCGGCCGTGCTCCCGGCGGGCGCCTGGTCCACGTCATGAACTACGCCTCCGATGCGGACCTGTTCCTTGGCTGGGGCGAGGCCGTCGTCCATGGCGAGATCCGCCAGGACCTCCGCCGCGAGTACAACGCGGCGGTGGTCTTCAAGCGCGCCGAGGGGGAGGGCCGGATCCAGCGGATCGAGGGTCTGGAAAACCTCCTGGCCCGCTACGGCGAGCTCGTCGTGCACATGGACCTGCCGCGCCTCGGCGATCCCAAGAAGGACTGGCGCAGGATCGTCTCGGGGGACGGGTGGATCGTCGTCCGCCACCCCAATCTCGAGGTCACACTGGAGGCAGCGGACCACTTTGCCGCCGAGCTCCGCCTGTACGCTGGTTGAACGGAGATGAAGCGTCCGACGCCCGCCCGCCCGATCGTCCTCCTCGGCCCGCAGCGGCGCGAGCCGCGGGTCCGGTCCGTCCTGGAGGAACTCGGTGCCGAAGGGCCGGTGGCGGCGGTCACCGCCGGCTGGGAGGAGCTGGAAGAGGAGATCGAGGAGCTGCAGGCGCACCTGGACCGACCGGTGCACCACCTGCGGCTGTGGCATCGCGCCGAGGAGGCCTTCGAGGAGGATCCCGATCTCTACCGGATCCTGCGCGAGCGTTACGACGCCTTGCGGCGTCTGCGCTCCCTCTACCGCCTGCGTCTGGAGTACGCCCTGGCGGCGGTGCGCCGGCTGCAGGAGCAGGACCCCGGGGACCGGCTGGAGGACCTCCTGGAGGCCGAGCTGGAGTCGGCCTTCGAGGAGGTGCGCCGCCTGGACCGGGAGCACCTGCAGCGGGTGGAGGAGGTCCACCGGGAGTACGATCCGAGGATCCGCGCCGCGGAGCGCCCATCCCTTGTGCGCCACCGGCGCGAGATCCGCGGGCTCCTGGAGGAAAGCCATGCCCTGTGCCTCGCCGGCGGCCATGTAGCGATTCTCCTCAACCGCCTGCGCCTGTTCCTGGACGGCTTCCCGGACCGGCTTCCCCTCGTTGCCTGGTCGGCCGGAGCCATGGTCCTGAGCGAGCGGATCGTCCTCTTCCACGACCGGCCGCCCCAGGGACCGGGGAACCCCGAGGTCCTGGAGCCGGGACTCGGCCTGGCACCGGGCCTGGTCCTCTTCCCGCACGCCCGCCGCCGCCTGATCCTCGACGAGCCTTTGCGGGTGGCGCGCCTGGCGCGCCGGCTCCAGCCCGCGTGCTGCCTGACCCTGGACCGCGGCAGCGCCGTCTGGCTGCGGGGCCGGGCGGTCCAGCGCCAGGAGCGGGTCTCGGTCCTCCAGGGGGACGGAAGCGTGCTCCCGGCCGGCACCGAGGAGGTGAAGGCATGAGCCGGGCGCTCCAGGAGTTCCGCGGAGCCCTGCGGGATCCGCAGCGTTTGCAGCAGCTCCTCGGGGATCGCGAGTTCCCCATCGTCGAGGGCCGCAGCGTGACCTTCGTCTACCGGGGGCCGGCCGATCAGGTGCTGCTGCAGCACTGGATCCACGGCCTGCAGGCGGCACAGCCCTTCGAGCGCATCGCCCCCGAGCTCTGGGTTCTGGAGATCGACCTCCCGGAGGGCTCGCGCCTGGAATACAAGCTCGAGATCCGGACCCACGGCCGGCGCCGGCTCGTCAACGATCCCCTGAATCCGAAACTTGCCCACAATCCCTTCGGCAGCAACTCGGTGGTCCAGGGTGCCGGCTACGAAGAGCCCGACTGGGCCCGGCGGGATCCCGAGAGCCGCAGCGGAAGCCTGGAGGAACTGGCGATCCCGAGTTCCGCCTTCGGCGGCGAGCGGCGGGTCTCGGTCTACGTGCCGGCCCGCTTCCACCGCCGGCGACGCTACCCGCTGCTGGTCGCCCACGACGGCCACGACTACCGGCGCTACTCGGCTCTGCAGACGGTCCTGGACAACCTCATCGACCGCCTGGAGATCCCGCCGATGATCGTGGCGCTCACCGATTCCCCGGACCGGATGCGCGAGTACGCCGCGGACCCGCGTCACGCTTCCTTCCTCGTGGACGATCTCCTCCCGGCCCTGGAGGATCGCTACCCCCTGGTCGAGCATCCTTCGGGGCGCGGACTCATGGGCGCGAGCTTCGGCGCTGTGGCCTCGCTCTCTGCCGCCTGGCAGCGGCCCGGGATCTACGGAAAGCTCCTGCTCCAGTCCGGCTCCTTCCTTTTCACCGACATCGGTGACCATGAGGGCGGGCCGGTCTTCGACCCGGTTGTGGAGTTCGTGCGCCGCTTCCGGGAGTCCCCGGGCCGGCCGGCGGAGCGCGTGTACCTGAGTTGCGGCGCCTACGAAGGAATGATCCACTACAACCGGGCCATGGCGGCTCTCCTGCAGGCCCAGGGCATCCCGCTCCTCTTCGAGGAGGCCCGCGACGGGCACAACTGGGAGAACTGGCGCGACCGCCTGCGCAGCGGCCTCTCCTGGCTGTTCCCAGGCCCGCTTTGGATGGTGTACGAATAGCCCTGGAGTCCCCTTGGCGCAGATCACCCGTCACATCGGCCTCTCCCTCGGCGCGGACGTCGACTGGCCCCTCTGCTACGAGCAGATCCTGGAACGCCTCGACCTGGCGATCCCATGGCAGGGAGATACCCTGCGGTTCTCCTGCGACCGCCTGACCATCGAGCCCTTCGACCTGCGCCAGCCGGTGCGTTACGACGTCGTCATCGACCGGCTGACCCACTGGTTCCACCTGAGCCGTGAGTGGATCAAGAAGGCGGTGATCCTCGACGGAGTGTACGTCTTCAACAATCCATGGTCGGTCCAGTCCATGGAGAAGCAGACCACCTACTGTGCGATGATGCGCCTTGGTCTGCCGGTCCCCGACACCTGGCTGATCCCGGCCAAGAGCTACGAGGACAAGCCGGACCTCCAGGTCACCCTGGAGCGCTACGCCCGTTTCTTCGACCTCGGCGAGATAGGCCGCCGCCTGGGCTATCCGTCTTTCATGAAGCCCTACGACGGCGGCGGCTGGGTGGGGGTCAGCCGCATCGGGGACGAGGAGCAGCTGCGCGAGGCCTACGAGACGAGCGGGCGTTTCGTCATGCACCTGCAGAAGGGTGTCGAGCCCCACGACCTCTTCGTGCGCGGTATCGGACTTGGCCCCCAGGTCCGCTTCGTCCGCTACGACCCCTCGGCGCCCCTGCACGACCGGTACTGCCTGGATCGGGGCTTCCTGGGCGACGAGGACATCGCGGTTCTCGAAGACACGGTCCTGACGATCAACGCCTTTTTCGGCTGGGACTTCAACAGCTGCGAGGCCTTGCGCCAGGACCGCACCTGGTATCCCATCGATTTCGCCAACCCCTGCCCGGACAGCCAGTCCACGAGCCTGCACTACCACTTCCCCTGGCTGCTCGCCGCCAAGCTCCGCTGGTCGCTGTTCTGCGCCGCGACCCGCCGGCCCATGCGCCTGAATCTCGACTGGACGCCCTGGCTGGAGCTGGCGGCCGCCGAGATGCCCTGGCGCGAGCGCTTGCGCGCCTACGGCGATCTGGCCCGGCGGCGCTTCCAGAAGGACGAGTTCGAGGCCTTCTGCCGGGAGCATCTCGGCCATCTCGACCAGGTCGTGCACGATTACTTCGGCAGCGAGGATGCCCGCCGCGCTGTCCGCCTCAAGGTGGAGTCCCTGTATCCCGAGCACGAATGGGATTCCTTCACCGAACTCTTCTGGGAGCGGATCCAGGACTGGCGGCGGCTGGAGTCGCCGGCCCGCCCCGAGGCCGCCGAGACCCCGAGCAGGCCATGAGCAAGGAGATCACCACCTGGGACTCCCCGCGTCTGGGACGCCCCCTGACCGTAGCCCGATGGGGGGTTACCGGAGTCCCCCTCCTTCTGTTCCCGACCGCCGGCGGCGACGCCGAGGAATGCGAGCGCTTCCTGATGCTCCAGGTCCTCGCGCCCTTCCTGGAGCGGGGCGAGCTCAAGGTCTATTCGGTGGACTCGGTGGCGGCGCGCTCCTGGCTCGACGAGGACAACCACACGCAGACGGCCTCGCGCATGCAGGAACGTTTCTTCCAGGCCGTGCTCCACGAGGTCGTGCCGGCGATCCGGACGGACTGCCGCAGCGAGGACATCGAGGTGCTCGCCGCCGGCGCCTCGATCGGCGCCTACAACGCCTTGCTGTCGGTGTGCCGCGCCCCGGAGGTCTTCCGCGAGGCGATCTGCATGAGCGGCACCTACGACCTGTCCCGCTTCCTCGAGGGTCCGGAGGTTCCCGAGCTCCGGGCGGTGAGCCCTCTGCATTTCCTTCCGGAGATACCGGAGGACTCTCCCCGGCTCGCCCTGCTACGCGAGCGCTTCGTCCTCCTGACTCACGGCGAGGGCCGCTGGGAAGACCCCTCCCAGTCCTGGCGTGCGGCCGAGGCCCTGGGCGGACGTGGTATCCCGAACCGGGTGGACCCCTGGGGGCAGGAGTGGGACCATGACTGGCCGACCTGGCGGGAGATGCTCCCGCGTTACCTCGAGGAGGCCCTGGTGCGGGTCCGCGAAGAGGCGCCGCGTTCCTGAGGCGGCGTCCTGAGGAGGGCCGAGAAGGGTCGCGGGGCGGCCTCAGCCGCCGCCCTGTTCGCAGACCGCCTCGGCCGCGGCGTCCTTCTCCCGCTGGAGCAGGGCGGCGATGTCGCAGTGCGGCGGGACCACGACAATGCCGGACTCGGTGCGGTGGAAACGGCGGGCGTCGGCCACGGCGTCGTAGCCGATCTCGAAGCCGTCGGGGATCTGGATCCACTTGTCCACGATGGCCCGGCGCAGGCGTGCGCCGCGGCCGACCTCGACGCCGCTCATGAGGATCGAGTCCTCGACCTCCGCTGCCTCGGCGACCACGACCCGGGGCGAGAGGATGGAGCGCTCGACCCGGGCGCCACTGACGATGGTGCCCGGCGACAGGAAGGAGTCCAGGACCCGGGGTTCGTGGGCGCCGCCAGCGGCGAGCACGGTCTTGGCTGGCGGATCGTTGTGCCACAGGGTGTAGATGGGCCAGTTCCGGTCGTAGAGGTTGAACTGCGGCTGTGGCCGGATCAGATCCATGTTCGCCTCGAAGTAGGCGTCGAGGGTGCCGACGTCCCGCCAGTACGGGCACTCGCGGTTGCGCAGGCCACGGAAACGGTGAGCGTAGACCGGGACCTCCTCGATCATCGAGGGAATGATGTCGCGGCCGAAGTCGTGACTGCTCTCGGGGTCGGCGGCGTCCGCCTTCAGACGGCGGATCAGCTCGTCCATGGAGAACAGGTAGATGCCCATGGAGGCGTGGCACCAGCCCGGCTCGCCGGGGATCTCCGGTCCCTGTTCCGGCTTCTCGACGAAGTGGTGGATGCGCCCGTCGCGGTCGCACTCGAAGACTCCGAAGCGCCGCGACTCCTCCTGGGGGATCTTCACCGCGCCGATGGTCAGCACCGCATGGTTGCGCAGGTGCTCGCGCAGCATGCGGCCGTAGTCCATCCGGTAGATGTGATCGCCGGAAAGGATCAGGACGTGGCGGGCCCGGTCCTCGCGCAGGGTGTCCAGGTTCTGGTAGATGGCGTCGGCGGTCCCGACATACCACTTGCCGCCCTGATGGTGAGGTGGGCGCACGCCGATGAACTGTTCCAGGCGCCGCGGCAGGAAGTTCCAGCCGAAGCGGATGTGCTCCTCCAGGGACAGGGCCTTGTACTGGGTCAGGACGTAGATCCGCCGCAGTCCAGAGTGGATGCAGTTCGAAAGGGTGAAGTCGATGATCCGGTAGGCGCCGCCGAAGGGAACCGCCGGCTTGGCCCGGGTGCTGGTCAAGGGCTTCAGGCGCTCGCCCTGGCCTCCGGCGAGGATCAGGGTCAGGGTCTTCTGCAGTTCGCGGGTCAGGGACATGGGGCAGGCTGCCGGCGGTCCCCCTCGTTCTAGCACGGCCTGGAAGGGGTCGCCCGGCTCCCTAGGATGGTAGGCCGTGGCCGACCTCGTCCTCTACTTCCAGGTTCACCAGCCCTGGCGCCTGCGGCGGCAGCCGGAGCCCGGCACGGCGGGCCTGGGCCGCTGGTTCGACCAGGGGCTCAACCGCAGCGTCCTGGAACGCGTCGCCGAGCGCTGCTACCTGCCCGCGAACGCGCTGCTGAAGCGGCTGATCGAGGATTCCGGAGGCGCTTTCCGCTGCGCCTTCAGCCTTTCCGGCACGGCCCTCCAGCAGCTCGAGGACTGGGCTCCCGAAGCCCTGGACGGCTTCGTGGACCTGGCCCGGACCGGCGCCGTGGAGTTCCTCTCCGAGACCAGCCACCACACCCTGGCCGCCCTGGAGCGGGGCCGGGAGTTCGAGCGCGAGGTCGCCTTGCACACACGGCGCATCGAAGCGGTCTTCGGCCGCCGGCCGACGACCTTCCGCAACACCGAGCTCATCGTGGACGAGGCCATCGCACGGCGGGTCGAGGGCCTGGGTTTCCTGGCCATGCCCGTGGAGGGGGCGGAACGCCTCCTCGGGGGCCGGCATCCCTGGCACCTCTACCGCCCCCTGGGCTGCACCCGCCTCGTCCTCCTGCCCCGGCACTACGGTTTCTCCGATGACATCGCCTTCCGCTTCAGCGACCGCGGTTGGTGGGCCTGGCCCCTGGAGGCCCCGGTCTTCCTGGACTGGCTGGAGAGCGTCCCCGCCGAGGACGGCTTCCTCGGCCTCTACATGGACTACGAGACCTTCGGCGAGCACCAGCCGGAGGAGGGCGGCATCCTCGGCTTCCTGGAGGAGATGGTGCGGGGTGCCCTGGCGCGAGAGCGCCTGGGCTTCGCCACCCCCGCCGAGACCGCCCGGCGCCTGCCGGTGGCCGCGACCCTGCCGATTCCCGAGCCCGTGAGCTGGGCCGACCGCGACCGCGATCTGGGCGCCTGGCTCGGCAACGAGATGCAGCGCGAGGCGCACCGCGCCCTCTACGCCCTGTGGCCCGCGGCCCTGGAAGCGGGCCCCGAAGCCCTCGAGCACTGGCGGCGCCTGGCGACCTCGGACCACGTCTACTACATGTCCACGGCCGGCGATTCGGACTACGATGTCCACGCCTACTTCAGTCCTTTCGATTCTCCGCGTCAGGCCTTCGAGGCCTTCCGCGCCGCCCTCGAGGGCCTGGAGCAAGGCATCCGCGGCCGGGACTCCGCCGCCGCCCGATGAAGCGCTTCCTGCCCTGGCTCCTCGTCCTGGCCGGCGCCTGCGGCGGCAGCGGCGACGAGGGCGGATCCACCGCTCCCGGCCCCGCCCCGGAGGGCATGGTCTGGATCCCGGGCGGCCGTTTCGCGATGGGTGCAGTGGGGGGGCTGGCGCTCGCCGACGAAGGGCCGGTGCACGAAGTCGAGGTCGGGGGCTTCTGGATGGATGCCACCGAGGTCACGGTCGGCGCCTTTCGCGAGTTTGTAGAGGCCACCGGCTACCGCACCACGGCCGAGGAGGTCTTCGAGCTGGCCGGGAGCGCGGGCTCCCTGGTCTTCCGCCGCCCCGAGCCTCCGGTTCAGGAGCTGAGCTGGTGGGAATGGCGGCCCGGCGCCAGCTGGCGCGACCCCGACGGCGACCCAGCGACCCCGCCGCCTGCCGACGACCACCCCGTCACCCAGGTCTCCTGGTACGACGCCCGAGCCTACGCCCGGTGGGCCGGCAAGCGCCTGCCGACGGAGGCCGAATGGGAGTACGCCGCTCGCGGTGCCGGCGCTGGTCTGGCCTGGGTCTGGGGCGACGAGTGCCATCCGCCGGGCGGGCCGGCGGCCAATACCTGGCAGGGTGCCTTTCCCTTGGAGGACCGCGCCGAGGACGGCTTCCACGGCGTCGCCCCCGTGGCGAGCTTCGCGCCGAGTCCCCTCGGGCTCT
>JALUUN010000478.1 GCA_027021325.1 Planctomycetota bacterium | reverse complement strand
GCGTGCCGCTGGTGGCCGACATCCACTTCACCCCGCGGGCGGCGATGATCGCGGCGGAGCACGTCGAGAAGGTCCGCATCAACCCGGGGAACTACGCCGACAAGAAGCGCTTCGCGGTGCGGGAGTACACCGACGCCGAGTACCGGGAGGAGCTCGAGCGGGTGGCCGAGCGCTTCCGCCCGCTGGTCCGCCGACTCCGGGAGCTCGGCCGGGCGCTCCGGATCGGCACCAACCACGGCTCCCTCTCGGATCGGATCCTGAACCGCTACGGCGACACGCCCGAGGGCATGGTCGAAAGCGCCCTCGAGTTCCTGGACGTCTGCGAGGACGAGGGCTACCGCGACGTCGTCTTCAGCATGAAGGCCAGCAACCCCCTGGTGGCGGTCCAGGCCTACCGCCTGCTCGCCGCGCGGCTGGCGGAGCGGAGCCGGGGCGCGCCGAGCTACCCCTTCCACCTCGGGGTCACCGAGGCGGGGGACGGCGAGGACGGCCGGATCAAGAGCGCGCTCGGGATCGGGGCGCTGCTCGAGGACGGGATCGGGGACACCCTCCGGGTGTCCCTCACCGAGGACCCGGTGCACGAGATTCCCGTGGCCCGGGCCCTGGCGGATCACCATCAGGCGAGGTGGAGCGCGGCCCCGCCTGCGGCCTGGGGCGATCCCGGTGCGCCCTTCGCGGAGAGCCCGTACCGCCGCACCCGGCGCCGGAGCCGCCGCCTCCGGATCGGCGGGGTCGCCTTCGGCGGCGAGGAGCCGGTCCGGGCCGAGCTCGACCTCGGCCCCGCCCCGGCCGACCCCGCCGGAGTGGCCTCCGCCCTCTCGGCCGCGTGCCGGCGCCTCGGCCCCGCCGGCGCCCCGGCCCTGGAAGGGCTCGTGGCGGGTGCCGAGGCGGCCGGGGACCTCGAGGCCCTCGTCCGCCTCCGGGAGTCCCTCGCGGCGGAGGCGCTCCCGGTCCCGCTGGCCGCGGCCGTTCCGCCGGAGCTCGCCGGGGCGGCGAGCTCCATCGCGGACCGGGTGGTGCTCACGGTCATCGGGGCCTCCGGGGGGGAACGCGGCGATCCGTCCCGGTCGGAGGAGCTCGGCACCGCGGCCCGGGCCGTCCTCGGGGCGGGCGGAGCCCTGGAGTGGCGGCTCGATCCGGAGGATCCGGACCTGCCGCGCGCCCTCGAGCTCGCCCTCTCCCTGGCCGGGACGGACCCCTCGGACCGGGTGGTCCTCTCGCTCCTCCCGGGCCGGGCGGTGCACGCCGTCCGCTACGTCCGTGCCCGGCTCGACGCGCTCGGTGCGGGGCACCTCCCGCTGGTGCTCGCGGCCCGCGAGGACGGGACCGGCGGGTGCCTCGGGCCCTCCGTGGAGCTCGGCGCCCCGCTTCTCGACGGGATCGGCGACGCCGTGCGGCTGGCGGGCTTTCGGGACCCGGGCCGCGCCCTCGACCGGCTCTACCGCGTCCTCCAGGCGGCGCGGCAGCGCACCACCCGCACCGAGTTCATCTCCTGCCCCTCCTGCGGCCGGACCCTCTTCGACCTCGAGGAGACCACCGCCCGGATCAAGGCGCGCACCGGGCACCTCCCCGGCGTGAAGATCGCGGTGATGGGCTGCATCGTGAACGGGCCCGGGGAGATGGCGGACGCCGACTTCGGCTACGTGGGCTCCGGCCCCGGGACCGTGAACCTCTACGTGGGGCGCAGGCTGGTGGAGCGCCACATCCCC
>JALUUN010000477.1 GCA_027021325.1 Planctomycetota bacterium | reverse complement strand
ACCTTCTCGAGGATGGTCCGCAAGGTCCGGTGCTCGTTGTAGACGGGGATGACGATGGACAGTTTCACGGCGTCCTGGGCGGCGATCCGGGGCGGCGGCGCGGCCTCCGGTCCGGAAGCCTACCCCCTCCCGGGACCCCCGGCGGGCATTCGCCGGAGCGCCGGAAGGCGGTGCGGATCAAGCGCTTGCGCTCCGGGCCGGGGCGGTGGCGATGCGGTAGAGGGCGGCGATGACCAGGACCAGGAGCAGGATGCCCGGGACCGGGGTCTCCACCGCCTCCTCGAAGAGGGCCAGGGCGTTCTTGTCACCGGTGGCGACGATGGGCACCGCCATGAGGATGCCGATCAGGGCCTCGCCGGTGATCAGGCCGGCGGCGAACAGGAGCCCCGCCTTGCCGCCCGCCTCCCGGCCGCGGCCGCCACGGGCGGCGTAGAAGCGGGCCGCCGCCCAGGCCACCAGACCGCCGGCCAGGATCGGAACGGAGAGCTGGAAGGGCAGGTAGATGCCGACCGCCACCGCCAGGACCGGCGTGCGGAAGTCCGAGCCGCGCCGTTCCAGGATCACGTCCAGGACGATGATGCCGACGGCGATCCCCATACCGGCGGCGATCCAGCCCCAGGGCAGGTCCTGGTGGAAGACGCCGCGGGCCACCGAGGCCATCAGCGAGGCCTGGGGCGCGGGCAGGGGGTCGGGGTGGGCGGCGGATTCGACGCCGATGCCGTAGGCCTCGTGCAGGAGGGCCAGGATCGGGGCGATGACCGCCGCCGCCGCCAGGACCCCGACGATCTGCATGACCTGCTGCTTCCAGGGCGTGGCCCCGAGGACGTGGCCGGCCTTGAGGTCCTGCATGTTGTCGCCGGCGATGGCCGCGGCGCAGCAGACCACCGCGCCGATGAAGATCGCCGAGGCCGGTCCCTTGGCCTCGCCGGTGCCCAGGGCATAGAGGAGCAGCGCCGAGGTCAGGATGGTGGCGATGGTCACCCCGGAAATGGGGTTGTTCGAGGAGCCGACGAGGCCGGCCATGTAGCCCGCCACCGCCGAGAACAGGAAGCCCGCCAGCAGCATGACGCCGGCCATGACGGCGGCGATCGCCTCGTCGCCGATGAAGTAGTCGAAGACGAGATACAAGGGCACCAGGGAGATCAGGAGCGCGACCCCGACCCAGGTGAAGGGGGTGTCCTGCTCGGTGCGCGGTACGGCCGTGGGGGTGGCCCCGCGGCTCTCCCGCCAGGCAGCCAGGCTGGCCCGGATGCCGCGGGCCAGGGAACGCCGCAGGCTGAGGAGAGCCCAGACGCCGCCCACCACCATGGCGCCGACGCCGAGATAGCGGGTCTGGCTGCTCCAGACGCCCTCGGCATAGGCGACGAGGTCGGTCGTGCCCTCGGGGATGCCCGAGGCGGCAGCATAGAGCGGAATCGCCACCAGCCAGTTCAGGGCGCCGCCGAGGAAGACCAGGATGGCGATGTTCAGGCCGACGATATAGCCGACGGCGACCAGGGCCGGGGAGAGGTTGCTCCCGAAGTAGAGGAGCGTGGAGCCGGCCTGGCCGGCGGCCTGGAAGACCGCACCCCAGAGGCGCAGCCCGGCCTCGCCGAACTTGAAGAGGCCGCCGACCAGGCCGGCGACGGCGATGTACTTGACCCCGCTCCCGCCCTGGTCCCCGGCCTTCAGGACCTCGGCGGTGGCCACGCCCTCGGGAAACTGCAGGGGGTCCTCGACGATCAGGGCGCGCCGCAGGGGGATCGTGAAGAGGACGCCGATGACGCCGCCCAGCCCGGCCATGATCGTAGTCTCGACGTAGTCGAACTCGGTCCAGACCCCGAGGATGACGAGGGCCGGAATGGTGAAGATGACACCGGCGGCGAGGCTCTCCCCCGCCGAGGCAGCGGTCTGGACGATGTTGTTCTCGAGGATGTTGCCGCCGCCGAGAGCCCGCAGGACCCCCATGGAGATCACCGCCGCCGGGATGCTCGCGGAGACCGTCAGACCGGCGAAGAGCCCGAGGTAGGCGTTCGCCGCCGCGAGCACCGCCGAGAGCAGAACCCCGAGGACCAGGGCCCGGATCGTGATCTCGGGCAGGCTGCGCGCAGGCGGGATGAAGGGCTCGTCGGGGCCGGTCGAGATCGGGGAGGCCATGGCGGCATTCTCGAAGCGCCCCCGGGGCGCGTCCAGGAAGCCCCTCCCCGGCCGTGGCATGTTCCCCTGCGGCTCAGGTGCGCCGCTTCCACGGACCCCAGATCCGGTCCGCCGCCCAGGCCCAGGCCGCGCAGGCCAGGATCCCGGCCAGGACGTCCAGCAGATAGTGGTAGCGCAGGTAGAGGGTGGCGGCGACGGTGAGGAGGGCCCACGGCACAAAGACCCAGGCCCAGGGCCGGGCGCGCTGCCAGGCGAGCCAGGCGACGTAGAAGGACATCATCGTGTGGCCCGAAGGGAAACAGTCCCGCTTGGTCCAGGACTGCTCCACGAGGTAGCCATGGAGGAGAGGCTGCAGGCCCCAGGTCGGGAGCTCGCGGGCGTAGTCCACGAAGGCGTAGGGCGAGCGCGTGGGCACGAGGAGGTAGCCGCAGTAGCTCAGGAGGAAGCCGAGAATGACGCGGTCCAGGCCGTGAAAGAGACCGGTCCAGTCCCTGCGCCGCGCCAGGGCGACGCCGAGCAGCAGCGGGAAGGCGTAGAAGCTGGTGTAGACCGCCTGCAGCAGGTCCGTCACGAGCGGATGGGCGAGGCCTCCCCAGGCCCCCTCCCAGGTGTAGCCGAACCAGACCCGGTCCCAATGCAGGAGGGTCCACTCCCGGTCCTCGGGAAGGAACCAGGCGGCGACCAGGCTCAGGGCGCTGTAGACCGAGAAGAGGAGGGCCACGGAGGCGCCCACGAGGAAGGCGATGCCGGCCGGACCGCTGCGCCGGGCCAGGTGCCCGGCCGCCCAGGAGCCGAGGCCGAGGAGGGCGAAGACCCCCGCCGCCCGGGCCGGGTCCGGCAGCGCCCGGTGCAGCAGCAGAGCCAGGGCCGCCACCATCCCGCAGAAGGCCGGGAAGAGGAGCGTCAGGGAGACGGCACGCTCGGCGGACCGGGTCGCCACGGCCGTATCATGCGCGCGCCCCGAGCCCGGATCCATGCGTCCCGTCCCCGCGCCTCCTCTCCTCTTCCTCGCTCTCCTCCTCCTGCTCCCCGCCTGCGGCGGGGCCGAGGCCGAACCCCTGGAGCCGGCGCCCTTCGACGAGGCCCGGGCCTGGAGCGACCTCGAGGCCCTGGTGGCCCTGGGCCCGCGCCGGATCGGATCGGAGGCCTCGGCCCGGGCCCGGGAGTACATCCGAAGCCAGATCGAGCCCCATGGCTGGGAGATCGAGGAAGACCCCTTCACCGCCGTCCCGCCCGAGGGCGCGCGGCGCCGCGGCGAGATCCCGGGGGTGAATCTCCTGGCGCGGCGGCCGGGCACCGAAGCCGGCGAGATCTGGCTCTGCAGCCATTACGACACCTACGACATCGCCGGGATGGTCGGCGCCAACGACGGCGGCAGCAGCAGCGCGGTCCTCATCGAGTGTGCCCGTCAGCTCGGCGGCGAGGGGCCGCGGCAGGGTCCGTCCCTGGTGCTCTGCTGGTTCGACGGGGAGGAGCCCTTTCCGCCGGTGGCCTGGGACGACGAGACGAACTCGACCTTCGGCAGCCGGCACCTGGCCGAGCGCCTCGCCGCCGAGGGCCGGCTCCAGGACATCCGGGCCCTGATCCTCCTCGACATGGTGGGCGACGCCGACCTCGGGCTGCACGTGGAGCGGCGCAGCGTGCCCTGGCTGAAGAACCTGTTCCGGAGTGTGGCCTATCGGATCGGCGACCCGCGGCTGCTCCTGGACGAGATGCAGGTCCAGGACGACCACCTGCCCTTCCGCAAGAAGGGGGTGGACGTTCTGCTCCTCATCGACTTCGCCTACGGCGGGCCGGAGCGCCACGAGCGCCTGTGGCACACCCGGGAGGACAGCCTGGAGTACTGCTCGGCGGAGAGTCTGGGACGGACGGGACGCCTGGTCCTGACCGCTCTGCCCCTCGTCGAGGAGCAGGTCCGGCAGCAGGATTGAGGCTCAGCCCGCGGCCTCGCTCACGCCCGCGGCCTGTCCACCGGACCGCGGCCGCCCCGGAGCGAGACTCGCGAGGACCTCCTCGCTGGTCTCGGGCAGATCCTCGAGGTCCACGCTGACGACGGTACTGACACCGGCACGCCGCATGGTGACACCGAACAGCCGCTGGCAGCGGCTCATGGTGATCTTGTTGTGGGTGACCACCATGAACTGGGTGTCGACGGTGAAATCCTGAAGGACATCCAGGAAACGCTCGACGTTTGCGTCGTCCAGGGCCGCGTCCACCTCGTCCAGCAGGCAGAAGGGGCTGGGCCGGCTGCGGAAGACGGCGAGAAGGAGAGCCAGGGCGGTCAGCGTCCGCTCGCCGCCGCTCAGCAGGTTGATGCTGCGCAGCTCCTTTCCCGGCGGACGGGCGACGATCTCGATGCCGGCCTCCAGGGGGTCGGCCCCTTCCTCCAGCTCCAGGGAGGCGCGGCCGCCGCGGAAGAGGCGCCGGAAGATCCCTTCGAACTGCCCGCGCACCGCCTCGAAGGTCGCCCGGAAGCGCTCCCGGCAGACCCCGTCGAGCTCCTCCACCGTGGCCTCGAGGCGGGCGCGCGCCTGCAGGAGGTCCTGGCGTTCGGACTCCAGGAAGGAGGCACGCTGCTCCCGTTCCTCCAGTTCCTCGACGGCCTCCAGGTTCACCGAGCCCAGACCCTCGAGCTTGCGCCGGACTTCGGCCAGCCGGGTGCAGAGCTCGGTGTAGCGCTCGGGCTCCCGGTCCTCGGGATCGGGCTCCAGGCCGAGGCTCTGCATCAGGTCCTCCAGGGGCTGATGGAACTCCTCCTGGATCCCGCGCCGAAGCTCCCGCGCCTCGAGCTGGACCCTCTGGCGCTCCAAGGCCAGCTCCTGGCGCACTTCCAGCAGCTCCTCCAGGCGGGCACCGCCGTCTTCGGCCCGGGAGCGGATCTCCTCCAGGGTGCGTGCGGCCTTCTCCAGCCAGGCCGCGGCCTCGGCCACCCGTTCCTCGAGCTCGGCCCTCCGCTCCAGGAGCTCCCGCGCGCGCCGGCGGCCGGCCTCGGCCTCCTCGCGCAGGGCCCGCGCCTGCTCGCCGGCCTCCCGGATGGCGGCCTCCAGACGGTCCCCTTCCCGGTCCTGGCCCTCCAGGACCCGCCGCGCTTCTCCCGCCCGGTGCCCCAGGTGCTCGCGCTCCTGGCGCAGGCGGTCCGCCTCTCTCCGGGCCTCGCCCAGGTCCGCGCTCGCCGCCTCCAGGCGCTCCTCGGCCTCGGCCAGACAGGCCTCGGCCGCTTGGAGCTCCTCCGCCAGGCGCCCGCGCTCCGCCTCGGCCGCGTCGCGCCGCCCGCGCGCCTCCTCCTCGGTGCGGGCCGCTTCGGCCACGGTGTGGCGCAGCTGCTCGGCCTCCAGGGCCAGGGCACGCAGCTGCTCCTCGATCCCCAGACGGCGCTTTTCGACGGAGCGGACCTCGGCCTGGGCGCGCTCGCGCCCGGCCAGGGCCTCGCGCAGCCCGCCCTCCAGGGCATCGAGCCCGGCCTGGACCTCGGCCAGACGCGCCCGCGCCGCCTCGCGCGCCTCTTCCGCCCCGCGGGCCCGCTCCTCGGCACCGCGCAGAGCCTCCTCGGCGCTCTGGCGGGCGTTGCGCCGGGCCAGGATGCCCGCCGATTCCTCGCCTCGCAGGATCCCGAGGCGGGCATAGCCGGCGGCGTGGACCTCGCCCTCGGGCGCCAGGAACAGAACCCCCGGCCAGCGCTCAGTGCAGGCGCGGGCGGTGGCCGCATCCGGGGCGCAGGCCGCAGGCGGCAGCCGGCGCAGGAGGGCGTCGCGGGAGGCGGCCTCGCCCTCCAGGAGTTCCGCCAGAGGCCGGACTCCCTCCGGCAGACCCTCCGGCAGACCCGCGGGCTCCGGTCCCGCACCCGGGAAGAAGAGGTCCAGGACCTCCTCGGGCGTCTGCAGGGCCTCCAGCGCCGCGGCCTCCTCCAGCCACAGGGCATGCTGCAAGCGGCCCAGGAGGTTCTCCAGGATCCGGTCCCAGGGCGCGGGCACCCGCAGGCCCTCCAGGAGCAGACGTGCGCGCCCCGTCTCCAGGATCCGGCGGACGCCACCGGGCAGCCCCTGCCCCTCTTCGTCGAAGGCCTTCAGGGCGGCGAGCCGGGCGCGCGCCTCGCTGGCCTCGTGGCGCGCCTCCTCCAGGGCCAGGGCGTGGGCCTCGAGCTCCTGGCGCAGGCGGCCGCGCTCGGCGTCCAGATCCCGGACCCGCTCCTCGGAGGCCGCCACCGAGCGCGCGTGCTCGTCCAGGGTCTCCCGCGCCTCCTCCTCCGCTCCGTGCAGGCGGCCGCGTTCCTCCTCCAGCTCCCGGGCGCGCCGCTCCAGGGTTCCCAGGGCGCCCTCGGCCTGGCTGCGCCGGGCGGCGGCGGCGGCCATCTCGTTCTGCCAGCGGGTGCGCTCCTGGAGGAGGTCCAGGATGTGCCGGCGCAGGTCCTCGGCCCGCTCCCGCAGAGCCGCGCGCTCGCTCCGCCGCTCCTCGAAGACCGCCTCCCGCTCGGCGGCCTCGCGCTCGCACTCCGCCAGGGCCCGCTCGGCCTCGGCCCGCGCCGCCTCCAGCTCCTGGAGACTCTCGCCCTGCTCGCCGCACTGGCGCCGCAGCTCCTCCAGGCGCGCCCGGTCCCGCTCGCCCGCTTCCTCCCGCTCCGCCGCCCGCGCCTCCAGGCCGCGGATGCGCTCCTCCAGGCCGGCCGCCTCCTCCTTCACCGCCGCCGCCTCGGCGCGCAGGGACTCGTGGCGCTCGCGCAGGGCGCTCTCCTCGCGCTGGAGCTCCTGGACCTTGCGCTCCTGGTCCTCCCGCGCCTCGCGCAGGTGCCGCAACTGCTCCTCGAGCTCCAGGGCGCGCCGGCGCAGCTCCTCCTCCCGCTCGGCCAGCCCGGTGCTCTCGCTCCAGGCGACGCGCAAGCGCAGTCCGCGGTACTCCTCGCGCAGCTCCTGGTAGCGCCGCGCCTTGCCGGCCTGGTAGCGGAGGCTGCGGATGGAACGCTGGACCTCGGCGAGGACGTCCTCCACCCGCGCCAGGTCGCGGCCGGTCTGCTCGAGCTTGCGCAGGGCCTCGGCCTTGCGCGCCTTGTAGCGCGAGATCCCGGCGGCCTCCTCGAAGACTCCGCGCCGGTGCACCGGATTCGCCGCCAGGACGGCGTCGATCTTGCCCTGCGCCAGGAGCATGTAGCCGCGCACGCCCAGGCCGGTGTCGAGCAGGAGATCGCGCACGTCCTTGCGCCGGACCCTGCGGCCGTTCAGGAGGAACTCGGACTCGCCGGTGCGGAACAGCCGCCGCCCGACGGCCACCTCCCCGCCCTGCTCCACGACCGTTCCGTCCTCGTCATGAAGCACGACCTCGACCATGGCGAAGGCGCCGGCGGCCCGGCCCTCGGCACCCTTGAAGATGACGTCCTCCATGGCGTCCGCGCGCAGGGCCTTCGCCGAACGCTCGCCCATGACCCAGAGGAGGGCGTCCACGACGTTCGACTTGCCGCAACCATTGGGCCCGACGATGCCGGTGAGGCCCTCCTGCACCGGGATCACCGTGCGGTCGGCGAAGGACTTGAAACCCTCGAGTTCGATGCGCTTGAGCTTCATGACGGGCGGCGGATCAGGCGCCGGACTCCCGGGTGCGGCCGGGCTCCGGGGTGGCGGCCTCGCGGCGCGGGGGCAGCCACTCGAGCCAGGGAATCACGGCCATGAGCCCCGGGTCCGGGGGCTGGCCGTCCTCCCGCGGGTTCCAGCCCACGGGGAGGGCGCGGTCGGCGAGGCCGCGCCACTGCCGCGCCTGGCGCTCGGCGAGACGCAGGCCGGCACCCTCGGAGTGCGGCGGCGCGAGGTGCTCGACGCGGAAGCCGGCCGGCCGCGGCAGGCGGTGGAAGGCCTCGCGCAGGGCCTGGAGCAGGGGTCGCAGTTCCTCGGGCCCGGCG
>JALUUN010000476.1 GCA_027021325.1 Planctomycetota bacterium | reverse complement strand
CTCAGAATCAAGTGAAGGACCACCGCCCGATGGGCCGATGGGAGAGGAGGGCGGAGGAGTCGAGGCACCCAACCATGGCCAAGCGCATCTTCGATCTGACCGTCGCCACCCTCCTCCTGGTTCTGAGCCTGCCGGTTCTCGCGATGACGGCTCTGGCGATCCTCCTGACCATGGGGAGGCCGATTCTCTTCCGCCAGCTCCGCCCCGGGCTTCAAGGGCGCCCCTTCGAGATCCTCAAGTTCCGGACCATGGTGAACGAGGGGCCGGATGATCGCCCCGACCAGGATGCGCTGCGCCTGACGAGGCTCGGCCGCTTTCTCCGCAACACCAGCATCGATGAGCTTCCGCAGCTCTGGAACGTGATCCGTGGGGACATGAGCCTGGTCGGCCCACGGCCTCAGCTCATGCGCTACTACCCCCTGTACTCGCCCTGGCACCGGCGCCGGCACGAGGCGCTCCCGGGGATCACGGGGCTGGCCCAGATCCGCGGGCGCAACGCGATCAGCTGGGACGAGCGCCTGGATCTGGATGTCTGGTACGTAGACCACCGGTCCTTCTGGCTGGATCTCAAGATCCTGTTCCAGACCCTCCCCGCCGTGATCCAGCGCAAGGGCATCACCGCCGCTGGCCGGGCGACCATGGTGGAGTTCCAGGGAAGCGCCTCCCCGGCGGCGGAAGCTCCCGAGACCGCTCCGGCCGTCGCCTGTTCCGCGTCCTCGAGGACTCATGAGGCCGAGGGCGCGCTGGAGCTGAACTCGGTGGCCTGAGACGCGGCTCCGGCGGCGGCGCCCCTAGAATCCGGGCGCCATGGAACGGCCGCGCCGGTCGCTGCGGGAACGTCTCCCCCTGGGGCTCGGGGTCCGGGACAAGCCCCGGCACTTCCGCGAGATGCTGGAAGTGGCCTGGGAGAACCGCGGGCGCTGGGGCTACGCCTGGCGGATCCTCCGCGACGGCGTCTGCGATGGCTGTTCGCTCGGGCCGCGCGGACTGCGCGACGACGTCATCGACGGCGTCCACCTCTGCACCACGCGCCTGCGGCTCCTGCGCCTGAACACCATGCCGGCCATGGCCCCGGAGACGGTCTCCGGGCTCCTTGGCGACGCCCGGCGCCTGCAGGCCATGAGCCAGGCCGAACTCCAGGCCCTGGGGCGGGTGCCCTTCCCGCTCCTGCGCCGCTCCGGGGAGGCGGGTTTCCGCCGCGTTTCCTGGGCGCAGGCCCTCCAGGTCTGCGCCGAGCTGGGCCGCGGCCCGGACGGGCGGCCCCTGCCCGCGGAGCGCCAGGGCTGGTTCTGCACCAGCCGCGGCCTGGGCAACGAGGCCTACTACGTGTTCCAGAAGGCGGCGCGGCTGCTCGGCACGAACAACGTGGACCTGTGTGCACGCCTGTGCCACGCGGCCACGGTCAGCGGCCTTTCGGACACGATCGGCGTCGGGGCGCCGACCTGCTCCCTGCGCGACCTCATCGGCACCGACCTCCTGCTCCTCTGGGGGACGGACCTCGCCAACAACCAGCCGGTCTCCACCAAGTACCTGATGGCGGCGGTGCGCGCCGGAACCCGGATCCTGGTCCTCAATCCGGTGGTCGAGAAGGGCCTGCAGACCTACTGGGTGCCGAGCGATCTGCGCAGCGCCCTCTTCGGGACCGACCTCGCCGAGGCCTTCGTCCGGGTCCGGGTCGGCGGCGACATCGCCTTCCTCTACGGCGTCCTCAAGGTTC
>JALUUN010000475.1 GCA_027021325.1 Planctomycetota bacterium | reverse complement strand
GGAGCTGGAGGCCTTCCGCCTGGTGTTCGAGGAGCCGCGGCGTCCGCTGGTGGCGGTCATCGGCGGCGCCAAGGTGAGCGACAAGATCCTGGTCCTGGAGAACCTTCTCGAAGGCGTGGACGAGATGCTCATCGGCGGCGGCATGGCCTACACCTTCCTCAAGGCCCAGTCCATCGCCGTCGGCTCCTCCCTGGTCGAAGCCGAACGCGTGGACACCGCCCTGCAGATCCTGAAGAAAGCCGAGGAACTCGGCGTCAAGCTGCATCTGCCCCGCGACCACGTGGCCGCCGACCGCTTCGCCCCCGACGCTGCGACCCGGATCATCGGGCCGCACGTGCCCGAGGGCTGGATGGGCCTGGACATCGGTCCCGAGACCCGCGAGGCCTGGACGAAGATCCTCCAGGAAGCTGGCACCGTGGTCTGGAACGGACCCATGGGCGTCTTCGAGATGGAGGCCTTCCGGGAAGGGACGGCGGCCATCGCCCGGGCGCTGGCCGCGAGCTCCTGCCTCAGCGTGGTCGGCGGCGGCGACTCGGTGGCGGCGGTGAAGCTGGTCGGAGCCGCGGAGGCCGTGGACCACCTGAGCACCGGCGGCGGCGCCTTCCTGGCCATGCTCGAAGGCCGGGAGCTCCCGGGCATCTCCGCCCTGAGCGACGCGGATCCCGCCTGAGCGACGCGGATCCCGCCTGCGGAGACGCGAAGCGCCCCGCCGGGTCTCGACCCGGCGGGGCGCTGTTCCGGCCGGCGGGAGGACATGCGCCCTCCCGCCGGAACGGGATCAGTTGTTGCAGCCGTCCTTGTAGCCGTAGGTGGTCGGGCACTCGTCGATGACGTCGGGGAAGGTGTCCCCGTCGGTGTCCACGAGGCCGGCCAGGTTCAGGCCGTAGGCGTCGGCGATGTTGACCAGCTGATCGCTCCGGATCGGCTCGCCCCAGTGGTTCATGACCATGCCTTCGATCTCCCCGGGGACGCGGAACAGCCACTCGGGGTTGAAGCGCTCGTAACCGGTGTCCTTGCCGGCGACGATGAAGGAGTCGGAGATGACGCCGTCGCCGTCGATGTCGGCCGGGATCTGATCGGTCGAGTACAGGAGGAAGGAGCGCAGGTAGGCCTGGACCAGCTCCTGGACCGTACCGGGAGCGGACACGTAGGCATCCCGCGCCGCCTTGGCCTCGCCGCCGTGGCGGCGGATCACATCGTCCAGGGTCATGCTCAGGCCGTCATGCCCCCAGGGGAAGCCGCTGGCACCGTTGCCCCAGATCGGAGCGGTCCGGAACTCGCGCAGCATGGTGCCGTCGAAGTGCATCTGGTAGAAGTCCGGACCCATCTCGTGCTTCCGGAAGTCGGTGCCGATGCCCTCGATGAGAGCGCCGTTGCGATGCCGCACGTGGATGCCGGTGGACGGATCCACGCTGTAAAGCTTGATCAGGCGTCCTTCCAGGCGCTGATCCTCCGGATCGAAGCGCACGTCCAGGTCGAAGAAGCGCAGGTCGCCCAGGTAGCGCTTGTGGATGTCCGGGTTCAGGTCGTCGGCCGGCTCGATCTGCCAGTCCATGACGTGGCACTCGGCGCAACCCATCTTGAAGAACTCCTCTTCGCCCCGGCGGACGAACTGGGTGATGCGGCCGCGGCCGGGACGCGGAGCATTGAGCATGTACCACTCGGCCATGTCCAGGTCACCCTCGGTGATCTCGGAGATGACGCCGTCCCCGTCAGGATCGTCCACGGACAGACCCACGGAGTTGAGGTTGTTGCCGAGGTCCGGCGGAATGTGCTCGATCCAGGGCTGCGGGATGCCGGCGTTGGAGACCGCGCCCCAGCCGTCGTGCTCGGGGTCGTCGATCATGGTCGGGTCGTAGGCATCGAGGCCGGTGTGAGCCAGGATCGGATCCCAGTAGAAGATCCGGAGGGTGGTGTTCAGGTTGTTCTCCTTCTCACCCCAGCCCCAGACCTCGAGGGCGAAGTTGTAGCCGGCGACACCGGGATCGTTCAGGCTCTTGGCCCCGTCCACGACCGCACCGGAGGAGTCCACGTACCAGATCAGGAAGATGCTGTTCAGGTCCGGACGGCCGTCGCCGTCGCCGTCGTCGGGCCGGCCGTAGGAGATCGGCGTGGCGCCCGGGGTCGGCTCGACCAGGAGATCCTGACCCGCATGGTTCGCGGCCTCGGCGAGGGAGATCCAGTTGTCCCGGTTGTCATCGATCTGCTGCATCATCTTCTGCCGGATCTGCCAGGCCAGCATGTCGAAGATGCCACCGCCGAAGAAGTGGGGAGCGTTTCGACCGACGCCCGAGTGCTTCGAGAAGTTGGTGCCGCCGCCAGCATCCCGGTAGGGAAGGTTGTGGCAGCCGCCGCAGGAAACCTGGTCGTTCCCGGTGATGGCAGCCGTGACGCCGTCCTCCAGGGTGCCCTTCAGGTTGGAGATCTCGCCGAAGTTCCCGTCAACGAAGACTCCATGCTCGATCTCGAACTCGCGCTGGGTGAGGTCCTTGCCCATCTTGAAGGCCAGGAAGGGATCCATGAGCTGGAGCCAGAGGGAGCCGCCCTCCAGGGTGAGGTCCTCGGTATGGACCACCCGGACGCGCGGGGTCTTCAGGCTCAGGCCACTGAGGTCGGTGTCCGGGGTCCCGCTCTGGGAGTTGCCCGGGCGCTCGGAGAGCTGGGCCGCAAGCGGCGATGCCGCAAGGAGCATCGCCGCCATCGCAAGGATGGTGCGTTTCATGGGGGGGGATTACGGGTTTCGAGAGGTCGGGGGATGACGACCGCCCGGAGGTCGGGAGGACCTGGGGGGACGGGACGGCCGGCGCCACGGCGGCGCTCCCAGAATCTACCGCATTCCCGGGCTTTCCGCAGTCCCGAAGGCTTCCCCGCCAAGTCCTTGTGGCAGGCCCCTTTCCGTGGATTCCGGGAACCGCCGGCCGGCCCGATCCCAACATCTGTTCGCGGCGGAACTTGGGAACGCCGCCTCTACGCAGGGGTGCGTAGGAGAACCGGGGCCGAAGGCGAAAAAAACCTGTCCCGGCCCGCCCCGCCACCCCGCGGAGCGATGCCGCTAGCGGCCGTCCCCGCCCGCCCCGGCCCCCCCGGTCTCCGGCTCCTGGGCGAACTGGATGAGGCCCCGGTCCTTCATCTCCTCCACCTTCTCCCCGGCCTTCTCCATGCCCTCGCGGATGAGGTCGTTCGTCTCCTCCTCGCCCTGGAGGAAGAAGGAGGCGAGGAGGGCGATGGCGGCCAGGAGCACCACGCCGATGAAGATCTTGATGGCGCTCCGCAGGAGCCAGAGCAGGACCGCCAGGACCGCCAGGCCGGCCAGAACCGTCAGAAAGGGCGACTCCTCGAAGGAATCCTGGATCCAGGCGACGATCGGCGAGGAGCTTCGGGAAGCAGCGTTCTGCCCCGCTTCCTGGAGGAGGAGCAAGAGGGTCGTGGACATGGCGGAAGGCCTCGGGCCGGGGGAAGGAGCGGTCCTCCCCGCGGATTCTAGTCCCGCGAGGGCGGAAGAGGCCGCTGCTAGAATCCGCTTCCCATGGCTCTGGAGACGCGGATCGCCCCTTCCCTGCTCTCCTGCGACTTCGGTGACCTGGCCGGGGAGCTGGCCCGGGCCGAGGCAGCCGGGGCCGACTGGCACCATGTGGACGTCATGGACGGGCACTTCGTGCCCAACCTGACCCTGGGCCCGGTGGTGGTCCAGGCGATCCGGCGCCGCGCCACGCTGCCCCTGGACGTCCACCTGATGATCGAGCGGCCGGCGGAATGGGCCGGGCGCTTCGCCGAGGCCGGGGCCGACATCCTGAGCTTCCACTACGAGGCCGCGCGGGAGGACTTCGAGGCCGCCCTCGAGACCTTCCGCAGCACCGGCTGCCGGATCGGCGTCGCCGTCAATCCGGACCAGGGCGTCGAGCCTCTGCGGCCGTATCTGGACCGCATCGACCTGGTCCTGGTCATGTCGGTCTACGCCGGCTTCGGCGGCCAGGCCTTCCTGCCCGAGGTCCTGCCCAAGGTCCGGCAGTTGCGCGAGTGGGGCTTCGACGGCGACTTGGAGATGGACGGCGGCATCCGCGACACCACCGCCCGGGCCTGCCTGGAGGCCGGATGCAACGTCCTCGTCTCGGGCAGCTACCTCTTCGGCGCCGCCGACATGGAGGCGGCCATCCAGGGCCTGCGCCAGGAGGGGGCGCCGGCCCGATGAAGGCCCCGGCCGCCCGAGTACGCGCCGGCCGCCCCGGCTTCGGCTGGACGGAGGAGGCCGGCCGCCGTGCTCTCGCCCTCTCTCCCGCCGCGCGCCAGGGGCTGCGCACGATCCTCTGGGACGACCTCGCCTCCGAGTACGACGCCCGCTTCTACTCGGCGTGGATCGAGGGTCTCGACCGGACCTTCACGCCGGAGTTCTGGGAGGTCCACGAGGCCTGGCGCGAGGACGAGGACCGGCACCACGCCTGGATCCGCGCCGCCTGGACGGCGGCCTTCGGCTGGGACGGCGAGGTCGAGGCGCGCCTGGAGGCGAGGCGGCCGGACTTCGGCCCGATCGCCCACCTCTTCGAAGACGAGTTCGCCATCGCCTGCCTGGGCTGCTACGACGAGCTGGCGACGGTCCGCGCCTACCGGAAGAGCCTGCCGGTCTACGGCCTCCTGGGGCCGGGCTACCGTGCGGTCGTGGGACGGATCATCGCCGACGAGGCCCTGCACTACCGGAACTACCTCGACCTCATCGGCCGGCGCCATCGCCACCGCCTGCACGAGGCCGAGGCCGTCGTCGGGCGGATCCGGGCCGCCGAGGGCACCCCCTACCGCGCGACCTTCGTCCTGGACCACGACGACGCCGTCTGGGACGAGGGGATCTTCGACGAGGCCGCCCGCATCCTGCTGGAGCAGCTGCGGCGGCTCCGGGAGACGGGCGCTCCGGGCTAGGCTGCGGACTCCCCGCCGTCTCCCGTCTCTTCATCGGGCACCAGGACCACCTTGCCCAGGTTCTCCCGGTCGTGAAGGATCCGGTGCGCCTCGGCGGCCCGGGAGAAAGGGACGCGCGCGTGGACCACGGGCCGCAAGCTGCCCGCCGCCGCCATCCCGAGGAGCTCCCCGAGCCAGCCAGCGACCCGCTGGCCTTCGCCCCACAGGCGGCCGAGGTTGACGCCCAGCACGCCCCGGTTGCGGTTCATCAGGGTGATGGGATGGAAATCGCGCAGGGAGATCCCGAAGACGAGGTTGCGCAGGGCGCGCAGGAGGCTGCGCCGGCGGCCGGCGGCGTTGGCGCTGAAGCCGAAGACCGCCAGCCGCCCGCCCGGGCGCAGGAGACGCAGGCTCCGGCTCCAGGAACGGCCGCCGCTGGCGTCGAGGATCAGGTCGAAGGGCGGGCGGCCGCGGAAGGCGGCGTCCCAGTCCTCGCGGCGGGAGTCGGCGAGGAAAGCGTAGCCGCGCTCCCGGAGCCAGGCGTGCTTCGTGGCGCCGGCCAGCCCCTCGGCCACGGCTCCGCGGGCCCGGATCAGATCCAGCGCGGCGAGGCCGACGCCACCCCCCGCGGAGTGGACGAGGACGCGGTCGCCCTCGCGCAGGCGCCCCATCTCGTAGAGGATCATCCAGGCGGTGAGACCGTTGACCGGGATGGCGGCGGCGTGGGCAGCGTCCAGACCGGCGGGCCGCACTGCGGCCTGGGCCGCAGGGACCACCACCCGGCTCCGGTAGCCGCCGAACCGGGTGAGGCAGACGACCGGCGTCCCGGGCGAGGGCTCCGCGACACCGGAGCCCAGGGCGTCCACCACCCCGGCGACCTCGTAGCCGATCACCGCCGGCAGCTTTGGGGCGTCGGGGTAGAGCCCCATGCGGGCCAGGAGGTCGGCGAAGTTCACCCCCGCTGCCTGGACTCGGACCCGGATCTCGCCCGGTCCGGGTTCGGGATCGGGGGCTTCGCGGAGCTCCAGGACCTCCGGCGGCCCGATCCGAGGAATCCAGATCTCCTGCATGGCGGCGCCGGGCGCGGTCTCGAGGAAACCGTCACCCGGCGCCAGGGTAGCCGTCCCCCCAGGGCGGGCGGGGGGCCCGCCCCGGAGAAGGTCCGGCTCAGGGCTGCAGGATCGTCGTCAGGCCCGGCGTCATCGAGATGCCCTGCACGGCGGCGGGATCCTGGCCGAAGATCTGCGACCAGGCACGCAGGCCGACCAGTCCCGACTGAGCGGGCACCTGCAGGGTGAACTCCACCCGGCCGGTCCCCGGAACGCCCGCGGTGCCCGTGGTCTGGGCCTGCAGCTGGGTCAGGAGCGGCTGGGACAACCAGGCCGTTCCGCCGGCAAAGGGCTGCTCCCCGGGCGTCAGGCTCACCGCGAGGGTCGCCAGGATGCCGGGCATGAACCGGTCGCCCACCAGGGTCACGCTGCCGCCGACCTCGGCGGGATCGGCGCCGTAGTGGCGCGGCACGAAGCCGCCATCGCCGGCGAGGCCCTCGCCGACCTGCAGGAAGGGAGCGGCGTCCAGCATCTCGAAGGCGCTGGAGGCCAGGGTGGCGAAGGCGATCGAGCCGTCGCCGGTGTCCAGGTCGTGGCCGGAGATCAGGCCGCCGGGAACGGTCCACTTCACCGCCCAGGTAGAGCCGCCATCCAGGCTCTCCAGGAGGTTGCCGGCGGCATCGCTCACCCACATCAGACCGGGGACGTTGCCGAAGGTGAGGTGGCTCCGGGTGTGCAGGGCGACGCCGAGAGGAGTCCAGGAGATCCCGCCGTCGTCGCTCCGCTGCAGGCCGGCTCCACCGTCCCCGAGGTAGAGGACGCCGGGCTCGAAGGGGTCGAAAGCCAGGAAACGCAGGTCGGACCCGGCCCCGAAGGCAGGACCGGAAGACCAGGTCAGGCCGCCGTCCTGGGTCTCCAGGGTCGAACCCGTGGGGCCGGCGGCAAGGGCGTGCCCCGAGGCGTGAGGATCCCAGGCCACGGCACGCACCGCAAAGCCGAGGGAAGCCGGCACCTCGGACCAGGTATCTCCGCCGTCCTGGGAGACCAGAAGCCCCATGCTCCCGAAGGAGGCCGGGTCGATGCCCGCGAGAACGCGATCCGGCAGGAAGGAATCGAACTCGAGATCCACGACCGTTCCGGCGCCGAGCATCTCGTAGACGATGACCGACTGCGCTCCGCCACCGGTCAGGACCCGGATCTGGGCGTTGTCGATGAAGGAGCCCACTCCTCCCGACAGCCAGCGGTCGATCTGCTCCGGATCCACCGCAAGGACCTCCGTGGAAGCGCCGAAATCGAAGAAGAAGTTCGTGGGTTCCAGGAGTCCATCCGCAGTGGCGGCGTAGACGCCGTTCCAGTTCCAGGCGACGCGCTCGCCGCCCTCCCGCACCATGGCGATGCCCCAGAGCTCGACTTCCTGGAAGCCGACCTGGGTCATGCCGGTCTCGCCGGCAAGCCGGCGGAAGAAGCCGTTCTCCGAGGCCAGGTACCAGGTGCCGTCGGCGTGGGCGCTGACCCCGGTGCTCAAGGGAACCGGCGGGCCCGCCGGGACCTGGCTCCAGGTCGCCCCACGGTCGGGCGTGGTCCAGAGACCGAAGAGCCCTCCCACCAGCAAGGTACTCCAGGTGGGATCGGCGGGATCGAACTTCATATCCTGCACGGAACCCCCGCCGTAACCGCTGCCGACCGAGGTCCAGGTGACACCGCCGTCGTCCGAGCGGAAGAAGAGTCCTCCGGAACCGCCGGAGTAGACGACGTCGGAGGTGGTCGGATCCACGAGGAGCGCCTTGCTCCAGCTGGCACTCGAAGTCGGAGTCCAGGTGAGTCCTCCGTCATCGCTGCGCTCCACCCCGCTGAGATGCCCGAGGTAGGCCACGGAGGGATCGCTGGGAGCGATCGCCACGGATTCGCCGACCACGATGCCCGAGCGCACCAGGGTCCAGGTCGTTCCGCCATCCGCACTCCTCCACAGCTCGGTACTGGTCAGAGCCAGCATGCCGAAGCCGGTGGAGTCCACGGCCAGCTCGCGCAGGCTGTCCGTGGCCGTGAGAGGCAGAGGACTCCAGCTGCCCCCGAAGTCCGGGGACACGTAGATCTGGCTGCCGAACAAGCCG
>JALUUN010000474.1 GCA_027021325.1 Planctomycetota bacterium | reverse complement strand
CGGGGTCCACCTTCTGATTGCCGCCCACATCGGCCACTGGCTGGCGACCGGACGGACCCTGACACCGCTCGAGCCGAGCGAGGCCATGGAGTTCTCGAAGCACTCCATCGTCAATGCGGGCCTCGTGTTCTTCGTCCTGACCTTGCTCAGTACGGCGGTCCTGGGGCGCTGGTTCTGCGGCTGGGCCTGCCACCTCGTGGCCCTCCAGGACGGCTGCCGCTGGCTCCTGCTCCGCGCCGGCCTCCGGCCGCGGCCCCTGCGCAGCCGGTGGCTCCTCTGGGTGCCGCTCCTGGCCTTCGCCTACATGTTCCTCTGGCCCCTGGCCTGGCGGCTCGGCCAGGGGGAGAGCCTCGCGGTCCGGGGCTTCGACTTCGTGCGCAGCGGCTTCTGGGACACCATGCCGGGGCTGGCCGTCGGCCTCCTGACCCTCTTCGTCTGCGGCTTCGTGGCGATCTGGTTTCTGGGCGCCAAGGGCTACTGCACCTACGCCTGTCCCTACGGCGCAGCCTATGCCTTCCTGGACCGCTTCGCCCCCGGCCGCATCCGCGTCAACGAGGCCTGCGAGGGCTGCGGCCACTGCACGGCGGTCTGCTCGAGCAATGTCGCCGTGCACCGCGAGGTCCGCGACTTCGGGATGGTCGTGGATCCGGGCTGCATGAAGTGCCTGGACTGCGTGAGCGTCTGCCCCAAGGACGCCCTGTCCTTCGGTTTCGGACGTCCGGCGCTGGGGGCCCGGGCCCGCGTGCCCGCCCCGGAGCGGCCGACCCCCGCCTGGAGCCGCGCCGAGGAGGCCCTCCTCCTCCTTCTCTTCGCCGCCGCCTTCCTGAGCTTCCGGGGGCTGTACGGACGCGTCCCCTTCCTTCTGGCCCTCGGCCTCGGCGGGATCTTCGCGGTCCTGCAGTTCCATCTGCTGCGTGCGCTGCGCGCTCCCGACCTCCGCCTCCAGAACCTGCGCCTGAAGGCCGGCGGCCGCTGGACCGGGGCCGGCCTCGCGGCGGCGGCGGCCGGGATCGTTCTCCTGGTGCTTCAGGGCCACAGTGCCTGGATCCGCTGGCATGCCTTCCAGGCGGACACTGCCTTCGCCCGCCTCCAGGAGGCGCGATCGCGCCTGGCCCACGAAGGCTTCCGGCCGGTGCCCCTGGACCAGGCGGAGGAGGCGGCCGTCGCCCGAGTGCTGGAGCACGCCGGTCTGGTCCGCCGGCGGGGGCTTCTCCGCGACCCTGCCCCGAGTCTGCAGCTGGCCTGGGCCACGGGGCTGCGCGGCGACCTCGGGGACATGGAGACCTGGCTCCGCGACGCCTTGGAGGCGGCGCCGGACGAGCCCCTGATCCGGGAGATGCTTGCCGACTACCTCGCCGAGACCGGCCGCGTCGAGGAGGCGGCCGGCCTCTACGAGGGGCTCACCCGGGAGGGAAGGGCCCGGGCCTCCCTGTGGACGCGCTACGCCCTGGCGCTCCAGATCCTCGGCCGGGGGGAGGAGGCCCGGGAGGCCCTGCGCCGTGCTCTGGAGACCGATCCGGACTTCGCCCCCGCCCGCGCTCTCCTGGAGGAAGCGCCGGAAGGCGGCTCCTGAGGAGCCGCCTTCCCAGCGGGAACTCTCCTTCGGTCAGGGAAGACCGGTCAGGGAAGGATCTCCAGGGGCATGGGGCCGCTGGAGAGACGCCCCGTCGCCGTCGCGGCATCACCGCTGGCAGCGGCGAAGAAGAGGGTCTGCCCGACG
>JALUUN010000473.1 GCA_027021325.1 Planctomycetota bacterium | reverse complement strand
TGCCGGGGCCGGGCCCCATCGGCCTGCGACGTCTCGGCGACCACGGTCCGGACCTCGTCCTCATCCACGGCATCGGCCGCGTGGCGGCCACCTGGGCGCCCCAGGCGCATCTCCTGCAGGAGGGCTGCCGCGTCCTGCTGGCGGACAACCCCGGGTTCGGTCTGAGTCGTGGTCTGCGGGCACCGCTCACGGTGGAGGCACATGCGCGTCTCCATCAGCGGACCCTCGAAGCCCTTCCGCCGGAGCGCCCCCTCTTCGTCGTCGGCCTCTCGCTGGGGGGCATGATCGCCATGGTCCTCGCCGCCCTCCTCGGCGAGCGCTGCCGGGGCGTCGCCATCCTGGCGTCCAGCGCGCGGGAAACGGGATTCTTCCGACTGGCGCCGCCGGCCTTGCTGCGCGCCTGCGGGCGCCTCCTGCTCCTGCGCGGCCGCCATGCGGCCATGCTCCCCGAGATCGTCTCGCCCGAGTGCCGGCGGGCGAACCCGGACCTGGCCCGCCGGGTGACGGAACTCCAGAAGCGTGAAGGCACCCGCCGGGGATCCATCGCCAGGCAACTCCTCGCCGGCTTCCGCTTCCAGCTCACCCCCTGGCTGGACAGACTTCCCGCGAGACGGATCGTGGTGGTGGGGACGGCCGACCGCCTCGTGCCGCCCGCCCACAGCCGCCGGCTGGCCGAGATGCTGAATGCTCCCCTCTTCGAAATCCCCGGCCGCGGTCACGACCTGGCCCTGGACGGCGGGGCCCCGCTGGCGCGCATCCTCCGGGCGGAGCTGCTGGATTGAAGGAGGGTCTCACTCCCGGGGAGCGATGACGTAGGTGCAGCAGCGATCGCCGGCGTTGATGTGTTCTTCCCGCTCGATGGAGAGATCCTCGCCCAGCAGATCCTGCAGCGCCTCGAGTTCCACCTCGCAGAGTTCCGAGCAGCAGGCGGCCGCGTCCATCACGGGGCAGTGATACTGGACGAGGCGCACCTTTCCGTCCTCGTCCTCCTTCATCTCCGCCATGTAGCCGGCCTCCTCCCGAATCCGGGCCAGGGCCAGGGCCCGTTCCCGCAGGGGAGTGTCCTCGCCGGGCATGCGGGCGCGGGTGGCCTCCACCATGGTCTTCTTCACGGCCTCCAGGACCGCTCGGAGGGCCTCGTCGCCGCAGACTTCGCGGACGGCCCGGACCAGGTTCACGGAGAGTTCCCGGTGATAGTCCGGGAACGCCGAGGCGGCGGCCTTGGTGAGTTCCCAGTGGCGGGAGGGCCTGCCCACCTTGCCCCGCTGGTCGTAGTAGGAGACCAGCCCTGCATCGGTGAGATTCCGCAGGTGCTGGTGAACGGCCATGACGGAGATGCCCAGGAACCCCGAGAGTTCCCGGGCCGTGAGGGAGCCGTTCATCTTCAGGAGGTGGAGGATCCTGCCCCGGGAGGTGGTGGGCTGCGCGCCATTCATGGGTGCAATATAGCCAGTGCCCGCTCCCCGAGACAGCCCACGCCCCGTTTACTTTCTATAGCCTGTGATTTACAAATAGATCAGGCGCTCGCGGCGGACGCGGGCCACCGCAATCATCCCCTCGGAGGGAGCGCGCATGGTACGGGGTTCTTTCCAGACGCAGGCACCAGCCGATCCCCGACTCGCTCGAGGCACCCGTGATCTCCTGGGGATCTACCTGGACGAGGCGGGCTCCCACCGTCTCTACACACCGGAAGAGGAGAAGGCCGCCCTCGGACGCATGATCG
>JALUUN010000472.1 GCA_027021325.1 Planctomycetota bacterium | reverse complement strand
CCTGGACCATCTCCACGATCGGTGCCAGGACCTCCTCGAACATGGGCACCATGGGCGCGGTCGCGTTCAGGCCGACCAGGGCGTTCGTGCCGCCGTCGTGGACCAGGACGCAGGAGATGTGCTCGTTCTCCTCGGGGTGCTGCTGGATGTAGTTCCGCGACCCGAGCAACCCCTGCTCCTCCCCGCTCCAGAGCATGAAGCGGATCGTCCGCCGCGGCCGCTGGCCGGTCTCGGCCAGGACCGCGCTCAGGAGCCGCGCCGCCTCCATCGTCGTGGCGGTGCCGGTGCCGTTGTCCTGGGCACCCCGTGCCCCGTCCCAGGAGTCGATGTGGCCGCCGATGAGGACCATCTCCTCGGCCTTGTCCGTGCCCGGGATCTCGGCCAGGACGTTGTAGACCGGCACCGGCCCGGGGGTCCACTTCACGGCCACGTCGAACTCGGCGACGACCTCCTGACCCTCCTCGAGGAGGCGGAAGATCTCGCGCGCGTCCTCGGCGTGGAGCTTGAGCAGCACCCGCTGCGGCGCCTCCTCGAGGCTGGCCGGCGGCCGGCCGCCGGTCCGGATCAATTCGCCGCGCTGGGCCTGGAGGATGCCGGCGGCCCCCTCCTCGTCGAGCATCCGCCCCAGGCGCGAGGCGAAGTCGTCGCCGTCGGAGTCGAAGCGCGGCTGGATGTTCTGGGTCAGGACCCAGGCGCCCTGGAAGCTGCCGCGGGCGGCCTCCAGCTCCTCCACGTTGCCGGGCGCGAGCCGCACCGGCCCGCGCACCGGGCCGTCGGTCCCGGGCATCCAGGCGTTGTGCCCGAAGCGAAGCGGCTTCTTGACCGGCTCGACGAGGCGGCCGAAGGCGTGGATCCGGTCGTAGCCGACCGGCCAGGTGCCCCACGCTTCCAGGCGGGCGCTCTCCAGACCCCACTGCCGGAAGCGGTCCCGGGCCCACTCGCAGGCCTCGGTGAGGCGCGCCGAGCCGGTCAGGCGCGGGCCGATGCCTTCGGTGAGTTCGGCCAGGATCTCCATGACCCGGGAGTCCCGGTCGCCCAGCTCGATCAGGCGCTGGGCGACGGCGTCCTCCGCCGGCAGCCCGGTGACCGGGAGGGTCGCGGTCTCCTGGGCGGCGAGGGGGGCCAGGGGCAGGGCGGAGAGAAGGAGGGGGAGCAGGCGCCGGTGCAGCATGGGGTGCGGAACGGGGTCGGGGACCCCGGTCCTACGGACGCGGGACCGGGAGTGCCGGTAGATTATCCGGCTTGCCCCGTCCCCGCCCCGTCCCGTGATCACGATCCAGGACCTCGACTACCGCTACGGATCCCAGATCCTCTTCGACGGCGCCTCCCTGCGCGTCGAGGACGGCTGGACGGTCGGTCTCCTCGGCCCCAACGGCAGCGGCAAGTCCACCCTCTTCCGCCTGATCTGCGGCCTGGAGCATGCCGAAGAAGGCAGCATCGGCCTGCCCAACGGCGTGCGCATCGGCTACTTCGACCAGCAGGTGGGGGAGATGGCGGGCTGCCCGGCGGTGGAGATGGCGATCCGCCGGGCGGGGCGCGTGGCCGAGCTCCGCGGCGAGGTCGCCGCCCTCGAGGAGGCTCTCTCGGACCCCGCCCGGGCCGGCGAGATGGAGCGGCTCCTGGCCCGCTTCGGTGAGGTCCAGAACGAGTTCCAGGCCCTCGGCGGCTACGAGATCGAGGCCCGGGCGCGCGAGGTCTTGGCCGGCCTCGGCTTCTCGGAGGAG
>JALUUN010000471.1 GCA_027021325.1 Planctomycetota bacterium | reverse complement strand
ACTCGCCGGTCCGATCCGGTACCGCCGCCTTCCTTCAGGCCCCGGCTGCGGGTCCTGCCCAGCGCCGGCTCCGGCCGCTGTCTGCACCCGGGGCGCTGCGGCGCGCCCCTGCCCCCTTCCCGAGCCGCCGATGACCGCTCCGGAGTCCCGCCCCCTGCGCCTTCTCTTCGTCTGCGTCGAGAACGCCAACCGCAGCCAGATGGCCGAGGCCTTCGCGCGCCGGCTCGGCGGCGAGGCCGTCGAGGCCTGGAGCGCCGGCAGCCGTCCCTCCGCGAGCGTGAATCCGAAGGCCGTTGCCGCCATGGCCGAGCTCGGCTACGACCTCTCGGCCCACCGCCCGACCTCGGTCCAGGATCTGCCGCCCGGGGAGTTCGATGTCCTCGTCACCCTGGGCTGCGGCGAGGCCTGCCCGGCGGTGCCCGCCCGCCGCCGCCTGGACTGGCAGATCCCCGACCCCCGGGACCTGGATCCGGAAGCCTTCCGCAAGGTCCGGGACCGGGTCCGGCGGCAGGTGGCCGCCCTCCTCGCCGAATACGGATGTGCGAGGGAATGACGCAGATCCGGGATCCGGGCCGGATCTGCCGTCTCGCATCTGGGACGACGGCAACCCCCTGCAATGCCGTGTCTTGGACTGGCTGCGGCGGGATGCCGCTGCCCGGCCGGTCCTGGTTCCGGGACGCCTGGTGCTCGCGCTCCGGTCCTGCCGGCTCCCAGGGCCGGCTGCAGAAGTCCTTTGGGAAGAGGGGGTTCCGGAGCCCTGGGGGGGAGCTTCCGGAAGTCCCGGTGGTGTTGGCACGCCGCTTGTCCTCTGGCCTGCAGGCGGGCACTGCCCGCGCCCCGCGATCGACCTCGGACCAGGAGGACTCGGAATGCTGCGCCTCAGGACTCTTTCATGCTGGGCTCTGGCCGGCGGACTGTCTCTCGGGATCGTGGCCTGCGGTACTCCGGGCACGGTGATGCAGGCCGCGGCGGAAGGGACCTCCGATGCCAGGATCCTCTACCGGCAGCAGTGCGCCGCCTGCCACGGGGATCAGGGTACCGGGGACGGACCGATGGCCTGGTGGCTCCCTGCGCCTCCCCGGGACTTCCAGCACGAACCTTTCCGGTACATCAGCTCTGCCTCCGGGGCGGGCGTGGACCTGGCCGACCTGGAGCGGACCATCCGTCGCGGCATCCTCGGCGCCGGGATGCCGGCCAGTCCGCATCTCGGCGACACCGAGGTCCAGGAACTCGCGGAGCTGGTTCTGGCCTGGCGCCGGGCGGGCATGGCCCAGGACCTCCTGGACTACGCGGCCGAGGAGGACGAGGAAATGAGCCCGGAGGAGGCCCTCGAGATCGCCGATTCCCTCCTGGAATCGGGGGGCTCCCTGCCGGTCCCCCCGCGTCCGGAGGATTACGTCTTCGATCTGGACCGGGCGGCGGCCCTGTTTGCCGCCAACTGTGCGGCCTGCCATGGCGCGGACGGCCGGGGGGACGGGGTCCGTGGGATGACGGACGAGCAGGGCCGTCCGATCCAGGCCCGGGACTTCGTCGCCACCGGCATCTGGGGCGGCCGGACGGACCGGGATCTCTACTGGCGGATCCGTCTCGGAATGCCGGGGACGCCGATGCCGGCCACCGAGATCGCGGACGAGGACGTCTGGCAGCTTGTGGACTACGTCCGAGTGCTCGCGCAGGGATGAGGAGACTCCGATGGCTCGTGGAAACATGAACAGATTTCGAAGC
>JALUUN010000470.1 GCA_027021325.1 Planctomycetota bacterium | reverse complement strand
TTCCTCGCCCCGGGCGTCGGGGACCGCGGCCGTCAGGACCAGGCGCCAGGCGCCGGGCCCCCGCAGGAGCGCGCTCCGGTCCAGGGCCTCCACGAGTTCCTGCCAGCCCTCGGGGATCTCCGGGGCGGGGAGCGGCGCGGCTTCGGGAAGAACCGGGAAGAAGGAGGCGAGGGGCGGACCCGGCGCAGGCACCTGGATGCGGCGGCCGGCGGCCGGTCCTGAGAAGGAAGCGCCGTCGTCCACGAAACCCGCCAGGCGGTCCAGGCCGAGGGAGGGCCGGCCCGGGGTGGGGGGCGGCGCGGGGCTCGCCGGGGCGGGCTCGAAGGCCTTCTCCTCGAGGACCTCCTCCTGGAAGTCCAGGCTCCACTCGCCAGCGGCCTCCCGAGGCGGGCCGAAGCCCTCGCTGTCGAAGGCCAGGGTCTGGCCGAGGCGGGCGAGATCCTCCTCCTCGCCGCCTGCGTAGCCGAGCTCGTGCAGGGCGGCCCCGGCCTCGGCGCCAGGGCTGCGCAGGTCCACGCCGAGCTTCGCCGCCTCCCTCAGGGGCAGGCCACCGCCCGGAGGCACGGTGTCCGAGGGGCCGCGGTAGCCGACCTTCCGGCCCCGGGCGTAGAGGCCCAGAGCTCCCCCGCCGCCGCCCGCAATCTCCCAGGGGAGGGAGCGCATGGCCTCGCGGCCGAGGCCGGAGAGCCCTTCCAGCAGCCGCGCCTGGAGGCCGAGGCGCCAGCGCTTCGCTTCCCGCGCCTGCTCGCGGAGCAGGGCGAAGCGGGCGTCGGCCCGGCCCGCGGCAAAGAAGTCCTCGCCGTCGCGCATGCGGAAGCGCCGCTCCACGGCGAAGCGCTCGCGGTCGGCCTCCGACTCGAGGATCAGGAAGGAGGCGTAGGGCGAGAGGATCTGGAACTCCTCGGAGAGGGCGACCACCGCCTGCTGCAGCCCCGGCGAGGCCGGAAGGGAAAGGAGGTGGTCCAGATGCCGCCGCGCCCAGAGCCGCGGCAGGTAGGAGTGGAGTTCGCCGTCCCCGCGGAAGTCCAGGGGCAGGCGCAGCTCGAAGCGCTCGCCGTCGCGCACGCCCGTGAGCACGGCCTCCCCCTCGCGCGGCCCGAGGGGATCGAAGCGGCCGGCGACCTGGAGGCCGGTGCCGGCGGCGAGGTTCGGCAGGCGGCCGGGGTGCACCGCCGCCACGCGTGGGCCCTCGATGCGCAGGTCGAGTTCCTTCCAGCCCGGCGAGCTGAGTTCCTGAAGGAGATCGCGGGCGGCGGCTGCGGCGCCGCCCGAGGCGGCGGTCTCACGGCGGCTGCCGCCGCCCAGGGAGGCCAGGGCATCGAAGACGATGGGCTCGTAGCTCGAGCCCGTCGCCACGGCGTGGACCGAGCCGCGGCCCGGGAAGGCGGAGCGCAGCCACTGGGCGAGCGCCCCGGCGTCGGCGTCTCCGGCCGTGGGGATGCCGTCGCCGACGTAGACGATGGCGGTGCCGGGGCCCGCCGCCTCGAAGGCGGCCGCGAAAGCGGCGCGCAGATCCGTCCAGCCGAGCGGCCGGCCTTCCTCCAGGAAGGCCAGCGCCGAGGCCACGCTCTCGGGGCTGGCCGCCACCGGATCCGGCCTCCAGGGCCGCGGCTCGAGATCGCAGCTCCACAGCCGGAACCGGTCGCGCGGCCCCAGGGAGCCGAGCAGGGCCTCCACGAAGCGTTCCTGCTCCTCGCGGGCCGGGCCCTGGAGGGATCCGCTCGTGTCGGCCAGGACCAGGAGGTCCAGGGGCGGGACGGGGTCCGCGGCCGGCGGCGCGGGCGGGGCCTCGAGGAAGAGGAGGAAGTAGCCCTCCTCGCCCGCTCGCACATGATGGGCGGAGCGAAGGGGCGGTGCAGGCGCGGTGCGGATGCGCAGCTCCAGGTCGCGGTCCGGCGTGACCTCGGTGGCGCTGTACTCGACGCTCGCGGCGTGCTCTGTGGTCCGAAGGCGCACGGCATGGGTCGGGCAGCGCACCTCCTCGACGGGGAGATCCGACTGGAGCGTCAGGGAGAACTCCAGGCGCTCCAGGGGATGGCTGCGCAGGAGCTCGCTCTGCAAGCCATAGCGATAGACGACCTCGGCGCCGCGGCGCGGCAGGACCTGGGTGTAGCTCAGGCGGATGCGCTTCTCGCTGCCGATGGGATAGACCCGGGCACGGAAGAGGTTGCCGCCGCTCCACTCCAGGAGGCCGGGATCGCGCTTCTCCCGGAGGATGGTCTCGTAGATCCGGCGGGCGCGCTGCTTCTCGACGATCTCGCCCTCGACGCGGCGGTCGCCGACCCACATCGAGAAGGAGGATATGGAGGCGCCGGCGGGCAGCGGGAAGACGAAGGTCCCTTCCAGGACCTGGTTCGTGTGGTTGCGGAAGGACTGCTCGACGACGGTGCGCGCGACCTGGCCGCGCAGGTCCACCGTGACCTTGTGGTAGCCGATGGTGAGGGGGACGTTGCGCCCGTCCACCCGGGCCAGGAGCGAACCGAGCGCTTCGGTCGGCGCGTGCTCCTTCCAGCCGCGCAGCCAGCCCGGATCCTGGGCCAGGCGGCGCAGGCCCTCGTCGCCCGCGCGCAGCACCGCCCGCTCCCGCAGCTCCAGGCGGCCGCCGCGTCCGTCCTCGACCTCGACCGCGCCGCCGGCCGGAGGCAGGATCTCGGCCTCGCCGGCGAGGAGGAGGAAGCGCTCTCCGGAGGCAATCTCGGCGCGGCCGCCCGGCCCCAGAAGAACCAGCGTCCCGCCGGCCAGCTCCAGGTCCAGGGCGTTGGCGCCGCGCAGGGCGGTGCGCACCCAGGCGCCCGGCTCCAGGGCCTCGCCCGCCTCCACGATCCGCCAGCGCTCCTCCCCCACCGGACGCTGCCAGGCCAGGCCTTCGCGGTCGCGGACGGTGGCGGCGCGGGCGTCGGCGGCGGGCTCCTGCAGGACCGGAGCGGGAGCGGCCTCGGGGACGCCGGGGCGCGCCGGCGCGGCGGCGGTCAGGACCAGGGCCAGGAGGCCGAGGGTCGCGGGGGCCGGCGGCAGGCCGGGGCGGAGCCGGAGGGGCGAAAGGGCCATGGCGCTAGCGGAACGACGCCGGATCGGGAATCTGAGGGAATCCTCCCGCCGGAGGATCCGGGGGAATCCTCCCGGCTCCGCCAGAGTAGGCTCCGGCCATGGCCGGGCCTCCGACTTCCCCGGGACGGACGGTGCTCGTGAGCGGCGCCACCAGCGGTCTGGGCCGGGCCTGCGCCCGGGAGCTGGGCCGCCGCGGCTGGCGGGTCTGGGCTGGCTACCGGAAGCCCGAGGACGCCGAGGCCCTGGTCGCCGAGGCCCGGAGCGAGGGCCTGGCCCTGGAGCCCCTGCGCCTGGACGTGACCTCGGCCACCGACCGGCAGACGGCGGCCGAGCGGGCGCGGGCGGAGGGTCTGGACGCTCTGGTGAACAACGCCGGGATCGCCGTCGCCGGGCCCCTGGAGGTCGTGCCCGAGGACGCCCTGCGCCTCCAGTTCGAGGTCAACCTCTTCGGCGCCTGGGCTCTGTGCCGGGAGGTCCTGCCGGTCCTGCGCGAGCGCCGCGGGCACATCGTCAACATCTCTTCCATCAGCGGCCGGGTCGTCACCCCGGTCCTCGGCCCCTACTGCATGAGCAAGTTCGCCCTGGAGGCGATGAGCGACGCCCTGCGCCGGGAGCTGTGCGCCTTCGGCGTCGCCGTCACGGCGGTGGAGCCGGGCGCTTTCGCGACGGCGATCTGGTCGCGCTCCCGGGATCTCTCGGAGGAACTCGCCGAGGGCATCGAGCCCGAGCGCCTCGCGCCCTGGCTGCCCCTGATCGAGAAGGCCCGGGACCAGGCACGGCAGGCCGTGCGCCGGGCCGGACCGCCGGAGAAGGTCGCCCGGGTCGTGGCCCGGGTCCTGGAGAAGCGGCGTCCGCCGGCGCGGGTCCTGGTCGGCGCGGACGCCCGCTTTCTCGCCTTCCTGGCGGCGGTCCTGCCCGCACGCTGGCTGGACCGGCTCCTGTCCTGAGGCGGGCTCCGGCGGGTTTCCGCCCTTCCGGCTACCATGCCCGGGCCCATGCTGGCCTGGATCCTCGGGCTCGGACTTGCGGCGGCTCCGCCGCCGCCCCAGGAGCCGGCCGTCCTGAGGACGGACCGTGAGGAGGAGGCCCGGGCGGCCTTCGCCAGCCTGCGTGAACTGCTTGGCGCCGAGCGCCTGCCCGCCGAGCGCCGCTGGGCGGTCCTGGCCACGCCCTTCGAGGCCCTGCTCCGGGAGCACCCCGCAACCGAAGCGGCGCGGGACGCCCGGCTCCTTCTGCTGGACGCCCTTGAGGCGGCCCCCGCCACGGTCCTTCCTCGGGACCGGCGGCGCCAGGAAGCGGCTGAGCTCCTGGCGGGTCTTCTGCGCTGGCGGCCCGCCGACCCGGCCCTGGAGGCGGCCCTCGAACACCTCCACCTCCTCGACCGGCCGGCCCGGGAGACCTTCCTCGAGTTCCTCTTCGAGCGCAGCCCGGCCGAGGAGATGCAGGCGGCGGCGGTCTTCCTCCTGGCGCGGGAGGATCTGCGGCGCCCGGGCTTCGAGGCCCGGGAGCGGGCCCTGCGGCGCTTCGCCTGGCTTCGGGCCCGCTGGCCCGGGGTGCTCTGGCAGGGACGCCCCTGCGGAGAACTGGCCGCCGCCTACCTGGAGGCGGCCCGCCGCGGCCGCCCGCACCCGGGAGACCCCGCGCCACCGACCCGCGGCCTGGACTCCGGCGGCCGCCTCGTGGACCTGGCAGAGCTCCGCGGCGAAGTCGTGGTTCTCTTCTTCTGGGGGGACTGGGGCAGCCTCTCGCGGGTCCGCTACCCGGAGATGGCCGAGCTCCACCGCCTCCTCCAGGAGCGGGGCGGCGGCCGGGTCCTGGGCGTGAACAGCGACCGGAGTCGGGAGATCCTGCGCCGGGTGGAGGAGCGCGAGGACCTGCCCTTCGCCTCCCTCCTCGACGCCGGCGGCACCCAGGGGCCCCTGGCCGAGACCTGGGGGGTGCGCGGCTGGCCGGCCGCCATCCTCGTCGGGCCCGACGGCGTGGTCCGCGAGCGCGGCCTCTGGGGCGAGGAGCTGCGGGAAGCGGCCCTGGCTCTCCTCGGCAAAGGCAGCCGCTGACCCGGGTGGCCCTGTCCGCTGGAGCAAGGAGGCCGGCGCCGGGCTGGCCCCATCCGCTGGAGCAGGGCGGGCGGCGCCGGGCTGGCCCCATCCGCTGGAGCAGGGCGGGCGGCGCGGAGAGGGCCGGCACCCGGCCGCCCGGCCCGTAGGCTGCTCCGATGCGGACCGGACGCCTGCGCCTCCTCCTGCCTCTCCTGGGCCTCGCGGCCGGGCTCGCCCCCCTCAGGATCCTGCCGGCCCAGGAGACCCTGGTCCTGGATGCCCCGCAGCTCTTCACCGCCGTGGACGAGGACCTGGTCCAGAACGGGCGGGTCGTCGTCCGCGGCGGGCGCATCCTCGCCGCCGGGCCGCGCAGCGGGATCCCGGTCCCCGAGGGGGCGAAGGTCCTGCGCCTCGGCGGCTGCACCCTTCTGCCCGGCCTCATCGATCTCCACGCCCACATCCTGGTGGGCACGCCCGCCGGCGGCGGCGAGGCCTGGGAGACGGACCCGGCACTCTGGGAGGGCAGGCTCGCCGGTTTCCTGCGCTCCGGCGTGACCTCGGTCCGCGACCTGGGGGATCTCCCCGAGGAGATCCTCGAGCTGCGCCGCCGCGAGCGCGCCGGCGAGCTCCTGGCGCCGAGGATCTTCGCCGTCGGGCCCATCGTCACCGCGCCGGGCGGCCACCCGAACCCCCGGACCATCACCATCCGCGCCTCGGCCGAGGAGGTGGAGCGTGTGGCCCTGCGCGTGGACAGCGCCGAGGAGGCGCGCGCGGCGGCCCGGCACCTGCACGCCCTGGGCGTGGACGCCATCAAGTGCGTGTACACCGGGGGCCCGGCCTTCGGCGGCCTGCCGAAGCTGAAGGAGGAGTGCCTGCGCGCCGTGACCGAGGAGGCCCACCGCCTGGGGCTGCGCGTCGTCTGCCACACCGACACCCTGGAGGACGCACGCACCGCCCTGCAGGCCGGCGTGGACGGTCTGGAGCACGGCGTGGACGTCCCCGGCCAGGAGGTGGACGAGGCCTTCCTGGAGCTGCTGCGCGCAAGCGGCGCCTTCTACGTCCCGACCCTGAGCGTCCTGGAGGCCTTCCTCCTGCCCGTGGAGTTCGAAGGGATCCTGGACTGGCCGGAGACGCGCCGTTCGGTGCCCCGGCGGGTCCGCGAGTCCCTGCGGAAGCACCCGCGGGTCGCGGCCCTGCGCAACAACCCCGCCTACGCCCGCAGCGTCCGCGCCCGCCTCGAGGCGAGCAGGGCGAACCTGCAGCGGGTCGCCGAGGGCGGCGGCCGCATCGCTCTGGGCTCGGACTGCGGCAACTTCCTGACCTTCTTCGGGCCGGCGACGGTGCGCGAGGTCGAACTCATGGCCGAAAGCGGGCTCGGGCCGGCGCGCGCCCTCCTCGCCGGCACCCGGGACGCGGCCCGCCACCTGGGCCGGGGCGAGGACCTCGGCACCCTGGAGCCGGGGCGCCTCGCCGATCTCCTCGCCGTGCGCGGCAACCCCCTGCGGGATCCGGCGGTCCTGCGCAACCCGGTCCTGGTCATGAAAGGCGGCGAGATCCTCGACCTCGAGGACCTGGAGGAACGCATCCAGGGCACGCCGGCCGAGACCGGGGCCGGCAGCGGGTCCGAGGCCGGGGAAGCCTCCGGCTGAGCCTCAGTCCTCGCCGTCCTCGCCGTCGGGGGCGGCCTCGGCGGCGGCGGCCTGGAAGCGCCGTTGCAGGAAGGCGCGGATCTCCTTCCAGTCGCGCTTCACCTGGTCGATGTTCGTGCCCAGGGCGTCGGCGACCTCGGCCCAGGTCATGCCGCCATAGAAGCGGCAGGTGACGATCCGGTTGTAGCGCGGGTTGCGCCGTTCCAGCTCGTCCAGGGCCTCCTCCAGGGCCAGGACCGAGCCCAGGTGGTCCTCGGTCATGACGAACTGGTCCTCGAAGGAGACCCGGGCCTTGCCCGCGCCGCGCTTGGCGGCGCGCTTGCGCCGGGCGTGGTCCACGAGGACGCGGCGCATCTCCATGGAGGCCAGGGCCAGGAAGTGGGAGCGATTGTGGCCCAGGTCCTTCTTGTTCACGAGGCGCAGGTAGGCCTCGTTGACCAGGGCCGAGGCCGAGAGGGAGTGGTCCGGCCGCTCCCGGCGCAGGTAGCGCTCGGCCTGGAGCTTCAGCTCCCGGTAGACGAAGGGCATGAGCTTGTCCCAGGCGCGGGAATCCCCCGCGCCCAGCTGGGCGAGGATCTCCTCGACGGCCTGCGAAGCGGCGGGGTCCTGCTCGTCCATGGGGTTCTTCTCTCCGATGCCTGAAGGCGCCTTCATCCTAACAGGGCGGAGGCCCTCTCCGTCCCGGGCGCAGCGCTCCGGCCGCCCGGGGCGTAGGATCCTGGGGAGGCCACGCCGCGCATGGACTGTCAGGTCAGCCCGGAACAACTCTGGAAGTGGATCGAGGAGGGATCTCCGGAACTGGAGGCCCACCTCGAGGTCTGCGCCTCCTGCCGGGCCCTCGCCTCCTTCGCCCGGCAGATGGGCGAAGACTTCGCCAGCTCGGAGTTCGGCGGGGAAGACGGCGGGACGCCCTCGGTCGAGACCACGCGGCCGCTCCTGGACGAGGCCGAGGAGGCCTTCCTCGCCGCCCTCCTCCAGGGCGAGGTGGATCTCGAGGCCCTGGTCCGGGAGCATCCGGAACAGGCCCGGCGTCTGCGCGAGCTCCACGCCCACTACCGGCCCCTGGCACCGGTCCTCGAACGCCTGGCCGAGCCACCCTCTTTCGCCGACCGCATCCGCCGCCGCCTCGGCGCCGACGTGGACAGCGGCGTGAGCCTCGACGAGGCACCGGGGACGCCGTCGCCCGAGGGCGGCGAGGTGCCGGGCCTGCCCCGGGGCCCGCGCAGCCGCTACGAGGTCCTGGGCGAGATCGCCCGCGGCGGCATGGGCGCCATCTACCAGGTCCGCGACCGGGACTTCCGCCGTACCCTGGCCATGAAGGTCTGTCTGTCGCGGCGCAAGG
>JALUUN010000469.1 GCA_027021325.1 Planctomycetota bacterium | reverse complement strand
TCGAAGATCTCGGGGCCGTGACCCTGGGAGGCCAGACTCTCCAGCATCGCCGCCAGCCGATCCGGACCCACCCCCCGCGCGGCCAGGGCCAGCAGGTGCTCGTTCCCGGGCACGCCGTAGCCTTCCTCCACCAGGTCCGCCATGACCTCCTCGACCACCTCCCGCAGCAGGAGCCCATCCGCGTCCACCTGGAAGTCCGGATGGAGTCCGGCCTCCAGCGGCCAGGCCGCCAGCACCCGGCGGCAGAAGGCGTGGATGGTGCCCACCTGCAGGCGGTGGATCTGAGTCAGCAAGGCGAGGGCGCGCTCGCGCCGCTCGCCGGCGTCGGGAAGCACCTCCTCGGCCGGAAGGGCGATCACCCGCTCGCCGCGCAGCACCGATCCCAGCCCCTCGGCGATGCCCGCGGACATCTCGGCGGCGGCCTTCTCGGTGAAGGTGATGGCCGTGATGCGCTCGAGCACGCGCGCCGCCACCGTCTCGGCTCCAGCCTCGGGCAGGGCGGCGCGCGCGCGTTCCCAGCCCGGCGCCAGGCACCAGGTGAGGACGCGGGCCACCAGCGTGGTCGTCTTGCCCGTCCCGGCTCCGGCCTCGAGGATGAGCGGGCGATCGAAGACGCTTCGTGCCCGCTCGCGGGCCTCCCCATCCGCCCGGCGCAGCGCCTCTTGCGGGGCGGCGCTCATGAGGCCTGCTCCTCGCCGCTGGAGGGGCCGAGGGGCTCGCGCCACCAGAGGCGCGCGAAGAGGAGGGCGGCGGCGCTCGAGGTCTCGCCCGCCAGCGCCTCCGCCCTGAGGGTCGCGCCCAGTTCCCGCAGGCGCGTGCGCGCCCCCGAGTCCCCGTGCAGGCAGGCGTCCTTGAGTTCGCAGTGGGTGCAGGCCTTGTTGGCGCGACCGGGGGCTTCTTCCAGGAGCGGCGGCAGCACCCCCTCCTCCAGGGCGCCCAGCAGGGTGGCGGCGCGCTCAGGCAGCGCCTTGGTGACGGCCGGGTCGTCGCCAGTGATGCCCTGCAACGCCAGCTCGGGATCCAGGTCGGGCTTCAGGTAGACGTAGCGGCCCAGCGTCTCGCGCCCGCCGCCGGCCGCGGCATAGAGAGCCGCCTGCAACGCCTTGCCCTGCGCGATCTCCCGGCGCAGGTGGCGGAGGCGCGTGTCGGCCTTCTTGCCGGAGGAAAGGGGCTTGCCGGTCTTGTAGTCGCTCAGGACCAGCGTGCCGTCCTCCGCCAGGTCCACGCGGTCGGCGCGGAAGCGGACCGTCCAGAGGCGTCCGCAAAGAGAGGTCAGCTCCACCTGCCCCAGGGTCTCGGTGCCCAGGACGGAGCCCGTCCCTCCCTCATCCGGCCAGCAGAGATCGAGCCCGCGCATCACGAAGGGGAGCGCGAGATCGGCCAGGGCCTGCGCCAGGCCGGCGAGGACGATGCCCTCCTCGCGGCAGACCTTCTGCGCGGCGGCGAGGGCGGCCCGGCGCGCCTGTTCCTCGTCCGGTCGCGAGAGGGGGCGGGGGCCGCGCTCCAGGGCCGCAGCGAGGGTGGCGGGGCCGGCGCCGATCTCCTCCACGACGAGGTCTTCCAGGGCCTCGTGCACGGTGGATCCCACCATCAAGGGCGAGAGGGTCGGGAAGGCCGCCAGCGGATCCGGGGTGGGTTCGATGCGCAGGATCCTGCCCACGAAGGTCTGCCAGGGACAACGGGCCAGGCCCTCGAGAGTGGTGGCGAAGGGATCCTGGTTCCTGG
>JALUUN010000468.1 GCA_027021325.1 Planctomycetota bacterium | reverse complement strand
CGGTCTGGACCATGCCCCAGGGGCCGGGGTTCATGCCGAGGAGCAGGGCCTCGACCCCCTCCCGGGCGAAGCGCTCGCAGTACTGCCGGTGCAGTTCCCAGGCGTGGAGGACCGGGTGCAGGACCACCGCCACCGGCGGCCCGAAGGCGAGGGCGGCGATCTCCTCGGCCAGGTCCCGCGAGAGCCGCGCCAGGCGCCGGCCGGGGGAGGGGCTCACGGGGCTTCCTCCGGCGGTGCGGCGGCCGCAGGGGAGGCGGGCCCGCCGCTCCGGGTCTGCGGGCGCAGGCCGGCGGCGGCGCGGGCGGCCTCCTCGACGGCGCGGGCGAGGACGCTGCGCAGCCGCCCGTCCTCGAGCTTGAGGAGGGCGGAGATCGTGCAGCCGGCCGGGGTGGTGACGGCGTCCTTCAAGGCGGCGGGGTGCTCGCCGGTCTCCAGCACCATGCGGGCGGCGCCGAGCGTCGTCTGGGCGGCGAGCTCCATGGCGGCTCCACGCGGAAGTCCGGCCATGACGCCGCCGTCGGTCAGGGACTCGAGGACGAGGTAGAGGAAGGCGGGACCGCTGGCGCTGAGGCCGGTGACGGTGTCCAGGTGCTCCTCGCCGAGGCGGCGGACGCGGCCGAGGGACTGGAAGAAGGTCTCGGCGCGGGCCGTGGCCTCCTCGGGGACGCCTTCGGCGGGGCAGAGGACGGTCATGCCCGAGCGCACCCGGCAGGGGAGGTTGGGCATGGCGCGGATCACCGCTGCGCTCTCCGGCAGCCAGGAGCGGAGGTCGGCGAGGGGCACGCCGGCGGCGCAGGAGACGACGGGCACGCCGGCGGCCAGGGCCGGGGCGATGGCCCGGCAGACCGAGGGCAGGGTCCTCGGCTTCACGCAGAGGAGGACCAGGCCGGCCCCCTCCACGGCGTTGGCGTCATCGGTCCCGCAGGCGACGCCGAAGCGCTCCCGGACGCGGCGGGCGCTCTCCTCGCGCCCGGTGGTCACGCGGAAGGCTCCGGCCGGCCATTCTCCCGAGGCGAGCGCTCCTTCGAGGAGGGCCTGTCCGAGCATGCCCCCGCCGAGGAGGGCGACGGTGGGGGAGTCGGCCATGGCGGGCGGGATGGTAGCATCCGGCGGCCATGGCCCTGACCCGCGAGGAGGCGTGGGAGCATCTCTGCTCCTGGACGAAGACCGAGGCGCTGCGCCGCCACGCGCGGGCGGTGGAGATCGTGATGCGGGCGGCGGCCAGCCGCTACGGCCCGGGCCCGGAGGCGGAGGAGGCCTGGGGGATCGCGGGCATGCTCCACGACGCCGACTACGAGCAGTGGCCCGAGGAGCATCCCCGCCGCATCGTCGCCTGGCTGCGCGAGCGCGGCGAGGAGGAGATCGCCCACGCCGTCAGCGCCCACTACACGAAGTGGGGTGTCCCCTACGAGACGGCCCTCGACAAGGCCCTCCTCGCCTGCGACGAGCTCACGGGTTTCCTCGGCGCCTGCTGCCTGGTCCGCCCCGACGGCATCCATTCCCTGAAGCCCAAGTCGGTCCTCAAGAAGCTCAAGGACCGCTCCTTCGCCGCCAAGGTCGAGCGCCACGAAGTCCACACCGGCGCCGACCTCCTCGGCGTGGACCTCCGCGACCACATCCAGTTCCTCATCGACACCCTCCGCCCCCACGCGGAGGAGCTGGGGTTGGGGGGGCGGGAGCCGGCCCCTCAGCCGGATCCCGCGCAGGAGGGCCATTGACAGCCCTG
>JALUUN010000467.1 GCA_027021325.1 Planctomycetota bacterium | reverse complement strand
GCCCTGGACGCCGCCCTGGCCCGCGCCTGAAGCCGCCGCCTCCATGTCCGGGAACCTCCGCGCCCTCCTTCAGAAGATCGGCGGCGGCGCCACCTGGGGCGAGCAGCGCAACCTCACCGGCGACGAGGCCGCCCTGGCCTGGCGCACCATGCTCGAGGGGGGTGCTTCGGAGGTCCTCATGGCGGCCTTCTTCGCGGCCATGCGCGCCAAGGGCTCGACGGCCGACGAACTGGTCGGCTGCGCCCGGGTCGCGCGCGGCCGCCTGCGCTTTCCCGATCTGCCCGAGGATGCCGTGGTCCTGGCGACCAGCCGTCTCGGCAAGTTCCATTCCCCGCCCCTCGGGCTCGCCGCCGCGGCCACGGCCGCCGCCTGTGGCGTCCCGGTGCTCATCCAGGCCGCGCGTCAGGCCCGGGGCAGCGGCGTCACTCTCGGCGACCTCTGGGAGTCCATGGTCGGACCGCTTCGTTCCGACCCGGCCCGGGTCGAGGCGGAACTGGCGCGTCACCGTCTGTCCTGCTGGTCGGTCACGGCCGCCGATCCCGCCTGGGAGACCCTTCTCGAGGTGGAGGAGGCCCTGGGCATGCGCTGCATGCCCGACATCGTCGTCAAACTCGTCGTCCCGCCGGGCTGCCGGCTGCTGCTCGCGGCCATGCCCGGCCCGGTGCTGGGCGTGGCCGGCGACGCAATCCTCGGTCTGGGCCATCGGGACGCCCTCATCGTCCAGGGGATCGAGAGCTCCATGGACCCCTCGGTCTGCGGCCGCACCCGGGGGCTTCAGATCGAGAGCGGGGCCATCTACCCCCTGCGCCTTGTGCCCGAGGACCTGGCCCTGCAGTGCGAGGAGGAGCCGACCTTCCTGGGCGGTGACCGCCTGGAAGGAGCGCGCAACGCCAATCTCCAGGCCCTCATGGGCATGGCCGGTCCGGTGCGCTCGGCCGTGATCCTCGGTGCCTCCCTGTTCCTGGTCCTGTCCGGACGCGTGCCGGATCTCGCCGACGCCCTGGCGCCGGTGCAGGAGGCCCTGGACTCGGGGCGCGCCCACCAGGTCCTGGAGGAGGTCGCTGGCGGGGCTCAGGAATCCCCGGGGAGGTCCGGGTAGACGCGCCCGGTCGCGGGCACGTAGACCCAGCCGTGGGTACCCAGGAACTCGGGCTCGGTGCGGTCCTCGGGCATGCAGCGCAGGGTCGCGAGCCCGTTCACCGGGTTCACGGGGATGCGCCGCAGATAGGGGCCGCGGAGGCGGTCGTCATGGCCGCCGCTCGGGCGGGTGGCGCCGTCCAGGCGGGTCGGTCCGGTGAGCTGCCGCACCGGGTCCTCGCCTCCCTGGCCGGGCCACAGGCTGCGCCCCTCCCGGACGTGGTCCATGGAGAAGCGGAAGATCGCCGCCCGCAGGAGGTTGAGGCGGTCCTCGAGGGTCTGGTCGGCGGCCCGGGCCGGGCCGCCCGCCCGCGGGATCCCCGCCAGGAGGGCCGCGGCGGCGAGGCCGAGGCCGAGGAGGAGGACTTCGAGGCGGGAGGGGGCGCGGGAGGCCATGGCGCTACCCTTCCCCTATCGGTCGGTGCTTCCCCGGAACTGAGACCGGGGCCGGGAGCCTGCCTGAAGGACGCCTGGAAGTCCCGCCGATGCAGGGAACTGCGACCGCTTTCCCGCGGAGGCCGGAGGCCCGGTCCTTGCCAGGGCCCGGGTTTCCTCCTAGGGTTCCCTGCCTTGAGTCCCGCCGCATGAAACTG
>JALUUN010000466.1 GCA_027021325.1 Planctomycetota bacterium | reverse complement strand
AAGGTTCCCTGCAGACCCGCGGTCAGGGCCGAGACGTCCAGGGTCATGAGGCCGTTGACGAGATCGGCGTCGGCGTTGACCGTCCCGTTCAGGGTCACGTCCCCGGTGATCCCCAGGGTCGGATCGTCAATGGGGATGATCAGGTTGTTCAGGGGCAGGGTGAGATGCGCCAGGTTCCCGGTCACCGAGATGTTTCCCGAGACCGGAGTCGGGTCGCTCGCCAGGTCCGAGACCGGCGTGATGGTCTCGAAGCCCAGGCTGCAGACGATGAAGGTGCCGTGCACCCCGGCCAGGGTGAAGTCGGTGGTGAAGTTCCCGGCCGAGTCCAGGGTGAAGGGCGTCGTCGTCGTCGTGAAGGCGGCGTCGATCACGTCGATCTCGGCCAGCGGCGGCAGGAAGGGCAGGGGGTTCGGGATCGTTCCCTGGATCAGGTCCGGGATCGTGTAGGCCATGCCGCCGACCATCTGCCCGTTGGTGACGGTGGCGTCCAGGTTGATGATGACGGTCCCGTCGAGATCGAAGTTGTTCGGGTTCTCGATGATGGACCCGAGACTGGTGTCGCCCGACCAGGTGATGTTCGAGGCCGGACCATCGATCTGGAACACATGGTCGGCCTGGGCCAGGACGGGGGAGGCGAGGAGGCCGCCCAGGAGGGCGGCGGCGAGAGCGTGCTTCATGGGAAGGATCGGGTCTGGGGTAGGGGGAGGGGGCCGGGCCCGGGGGCGAGCCCGTACCCTGCTACCAACCTAGCGGGCGGTCCCGAGGCCGGCAAGGACGGCCGCCGCCCGCCACCGGATGGCCCATGGACCCGGCCCCGGCCCTCACCGCCTCCTCCCGCGCCCTCCGCCGGCGCCTGCCCCGGGCGTTCTACGCCCGCGGCGCCTGTTCCCTGGCCCGTGACCTTCTCGGGCGCATCCTCGTCGTCGGGGAGGAGGCCGGCGGGCTCCTCGCCGCGCGCATCGTCGAGGTCGAGGCCTACCGCGGCCCCGGCGACCGTGCCGCCCACTCCGCCGGCGGCCGCCGCACGCCGCGCAACGAGACCATGTGGGGCGAGGCCGGCCGGCTCTATGTCTACCGCATCTACGGTCTGCACCACTGCGCCAACCTCGTCGCCGCCCGCCCGGGCCGCCCCGAGGCCGTGCTCCTGCGCGGTCTCGACCCGCTCCTCGGCCGGGAGCGCATGGCCCTCCGCCGTGGCCGCCCGCCCGGCGACCCGGCCCTGGCCCGCGGTCCCGGCAACCTCGCCCGCGCCCTGGGGCTGGATCTTGGCGACGACGGCCTCGACCTCGCCGGCGGCGGGCGGCTCTGGGTGGCGGACCTTCCTCCGCACCGCCCCGAGCCCCGGCGCCGCTCGCCGCGCATCGGCGTGGACTACGCCGGCGAGGACGCCCTCCGCCCCTGGCGCTTCTACCTCGCCGGCGCCGCCGGCGTCTCGGGCCCCGCCGCCCTGCGCCGCTGAGGACGGAGCTCCTCGGCCTCGAGCTCCCAGGCATAGTCGAGGATGAGGGGGGCGTGGTCGCTGAAGCGCTTGCGCTTGTACACCCGGACCTCCTGCGCGGTCTCCGCCAGGCCCGGCGTCGCCACTTGGTAGTCGATGCGCCAGCCGACGTTCTTCTCCCAGGCGCGGCCGCGGTTGCTCCACCAGGTGTAGGCCTCGCCGGTGTCCTCGGGGCGCAGGCGCCGGTGGACGTCCACGAAGCCCGTCTCCTCGAAGACCCGGTCCATCCAGGC
>JALUUN010000465.1 GCA_027021325.1 Planctomycetota bacterium | reverse complement strand
CCAGGCCTGCCTGCTGCGGCCGCGCTGAGGAACCGGGAGGCGGTGCCGGACCTGGAGCCCGGGGCGCAGATCCTCGGCGAGGGGATCCCGCGGGACGCCTTCGACGACGCTCCCCCGAGGGACGGCGCGACGGTGGAGATCGTGGACGCCTTCTTCGGCCGGACCCGGCATCCCGGGCTGGCCTACCATTCCCTGAAGCGGCGCCCCGCGCCGACCCCGCCATGGCTGCATTCCAGGATCTCTCCGTCGCCGTGACCGGCGGCACCGGCGCCCTGGGGACGGCGGTCTGCGCCGCCCTCCTGGAGGCCGGCGCCCGCGTCCATGTCCCCTGCTTCGCGTCCGAGGAACTCCAGGCCTTCCCCCTCGCCGGCCGCGCGGGCCTGGAGGTCCAGGAAGGCGTGGACCTGCGCTCCGAGGAGCAGGTGGTCGCCTGGTACGAGGCGCTGCCGCCGCTCTGGGCCTCGATCCACTGCGCCGGCGGCTTCGCCATGGCACCCCTGGCCGAGACCACGGCCTCGAGCTGGCGGCACCTCATGCAGATGAACGCGGATACCTGCTTCCTCTGCTCGCGCGAGGCGGTCCGGAACCTCCGCCGCTCGGGCCGCGGCGGCCGCATCGTCAACATCGCCGCCCGGCCGGCCCTGGAGCCGCGGACCGGCGCGGGCATGGCCGCCTACACCGCCAGCAAGGCCGCGGTCGCCGCCCTGACCGAAGCCCTGGGCGAGGAGCTGGCCGGTGAAGGAATCCTCGTCACCGCCGTGGCGCCCTCGATCCTCGACACGCCGGCCAATCGCCGCGCCATGCCCGACGCCGACCACGAGACCTGGCCGAAGCTCGAGGAGGTCGCCCGCGTGATCCTGTTCCTCGCGTCGCCGGAGAACCGGGTCGTCCGCTCAGGCCTCGTCCCGGTCTACGGCGCCTGCTGAGGCGGCCTCCTCCGAGGCCAGGAGGGCACGGAAAGCCGCCGCGTCCAGGACGCCGCGCTCCGTGATCCAGGCGCTCACGAGCTCCGGCGGCGTGCGGTCGAAGTAGGTGTTGCGGCACCAGGCCGCGTGGCCTTCCCAGACCTCCGCCGGATCGCCCTCTTCCAGGGGGATGTCCTCGGAATCCAGGTCACGGCGCACCTTGAAGGTGTCGGCCGCCACTTCGAAGGGCACCTCGTGGAAGCGTGCGAGCACGGCCAGGGGAAAGGTCCCGGCCTTGTTCACCACCCCGAGGTCGCGGCCCATGCTGTCGGCGCCGACCAGGACGCGCTCGCACTCCGGCAGGTAGAGCCCGGCCTGGGCCTCGGTGAGGATCGTGACCTCCAGGCGCGCCCGGCGCAGGCGCAGGGCGAGGTTGCGGCCTTCGAGACGCGGCCGCGATTCGAGGATGAAGACGCGGCAGTCCTTCGGCGCCGCCTCCAGAAGAAGCCGCTCGACGGTGCCCGAGTGGCTCAGGGTCATGAGCTGCCGCAGCCCCTCCAGATGCCGCCGGCCCTGGTCCACGAGGAGACCGGGGAGACTCTCGAGGAGGTCCAGGACCTCGCGGGCGGCAGCGGCCGCGCGGGCGTGGGCGACGTGGGGCGAGGCGTCGGCGCCGAGGCGGCGGCGCAGCCGGCGTTCGAATTCGAGGGCGAAGTTCGCCACCGGCGCCATGGAGGCCCGGCACTCGGCGACCTGGCAGACCGCCAGATGGACCGCGTCCAGCCAGCGGCTGAGGTTCTCACAGGGCTGATCGGCGCAGAAGGCGGCC
>JALUUN010000464.1 GCA_027021325.1 Planctomycetota bacterium | reverse complement strand
CCGCAGGGCATCCACCATGAGCAGCAGCTCCATGAGGTTCTCGTTGACCGGCGGGCAGGTCGGCTGCACCACGAAGACGTCGCCGCCGCGCATGTCCTCGTCGATCTTGAGGTCGATCTCCCCGTCCGGGAAGCGGCGGATGAGGGTCTTCGCCAGACGCGTGTCCAGATGCTCGCAGATCTCCCGGGCGAGCTCCGGATGCGCCGTCCCGCTCAGGACCTTGAAGCGATCGTCGGTGATGACCATGGGCTAGTCCTCGGAGTCCGCGGCCTCGGCGGCGGAGGTCTTCAGGGGCCGCGCCGGGACACCGACCACGGTGGCGCCGTCCGGGACATCCCGGTTGCGGGTGACGACGGCGCCGGCTCCGGTCACCGCAGCGCGGCCGACGCGCACCGGCGCCACGAGGACCGTCCCCGAACCGATGAAGGCCTCCTCGCCGATCTCCGTGCGGCTCTTGCGCTTGCCGTCGTAGTTGGCGGTGATGGTGCCGCAGCCGATGTTGGCCGCCGCGCCGACGGAGCAGTCGCCGAGGTAGGTCAGGTGCTTGGCCTTGGCGCCGGCCCCGAGTTCGGCGTTCTTGGTCTCGACGAAGTTGCCGATCTCGGCCCGCTCCTGGAGGACGGTCCCGGCCCGGAGGTGCGCGAAGGGACCGACGACGCAGCCGGAGGCCACCCGCACGCCACGGCGCAGGACCGAGAAGGGCATGAGTCGGGCGCCGGGTCCGATCTCCACGTCCTCCTCGACGACCGTCAGCTCCGGGGCGTCCACGATCACGCCCCGGGCCATGTGCCCGCGCAGGATCGCCGCCCGGCGCCGGGCTGCGACCCGCGCCAGATCCTCCAGGGTGTTCACGCCCAGGGTCTCGCCGGAGTCCTCCAGGCGCAGGATGCCGCCGCCGGAGGCCCGCAGGACCTCGACCGCGGCGTCCGTCAGGTAGAGTTCGCCCTGGGCATTGTCGGCGCCCAGCCGCGCGCAGGCCGCACGCAGGGCGTCGGCCTCCAGGCAGTAGACACCGGCGTTGACCTCCTGGATGGCGGCGGTCCGGGCGTCACAGTCCGCCTCCTCGACGATGGCCTCGAGCCCCCCGCGGGCATCGCGGAGGATCCGCCCGTAGCCGCGCGGCTCCTCCTCCACCGCCGAGAGCAGGCCGCCGCCGGGCAGGGCCGCCAGGGCCTCCAGGGTCTCCTCGCGCAGGAGCGGCGTGTCGCCGCAGACCAGGAGGACTCGGCCGCCGGCGGGCAGGGCCCCGAGAGCGCAGCGGGCGGCGTCCCCGGTCCCGCGCGGCTCCTCCTGGATCACGATCTCCCAGCCCCCGGTCCCCTCTCCGGCGAGCCGGCCCTCCTTCCGGAGCCAGGCCTCCAGGGCGCTGTGGTGGACCGGCCCCAGGACCAGGATCCGGCGACCGCCGGGATGGCGGGCGTGGAGGCGGTCCAGGGTGTCCAGGACATGGGCGAGGAGGGGCTTGCCGCAAAGATCCAGGAGGGCCTTGGGACCTCCGGTCCGGATGCGGGTCGAGTTCCCTCCGGCCAGGACGACGAGGTGGAGATCGGCGGCGGGCATGGCGCGGGAGGCGGCGGGGAGTATAGCCCGGGCCTATCCTGGGCCGCCCGCCCGAGCCGTGCGCCCGCTCCGCCTCCTCGTCACCCTCCCCGGATTCCCCCGCCGCCCGCTGTCGCGGCTGACGGGATGCCTGGCGCGGCGCCGCCTCCCCCCCGCCCTGCGCCGCCGCCTCTGGCCCCTCCTGGCCCGGGCCTTCGGCATCGAGCGCCAAGCGGTTCCCGGCGCCTGGGAGGACTATCCCTCCTTCCTGGACCTCTTCACCCGCCCCCTGCCCGAGGGCTCCCGGCCCCTTCCCCCGGGCTACGCCTGGCTCTCGCCCGCGGACGGCCGTCTCCTGGAGCGTGCTCCGGCGGCGCCCGAGGGCAGCTGGTGGATCAAGGGCGTCCCCTACTCCACCGTCGAGCTCCTGCCGGGCTCGGACCCCCGGGACTGGCTGGACCACCAGGTCCTGCAGATCTACCTCGCCCCCCGGGACTACCACCGTTTCCACGCTCCCTGTGCCCTGACCGTCCGCCGGGCCGTCGCCCTGGAAGGCGGCCTGCAGCCCGTGGATCCGGGGCTGGCCCGGCGCTCGCTGCGGGTCCTGGCCCGCAACCGGCGCGTGTTCCTCGACTGCCGGAGCGCCGCTGGCGAACGTCTGGGACTGCTCTTCGTGGGCGCCCTGAACGTCGGCGGGATCCGCTTCACCTTCGACGCCTCCCTGGGCGGGCATCCCTTCGTCGCCGGCAGCCGCCGCTACGACCCACCGCTGGCGGTGGAAGCCGGTCAGGAACTCGGCCGCTTCGAGCTCGGCAGCACGGTCCTCCTCTTCGCGCCGCGCGAGCTGCGGCCCCTGCGCCAGCCCGGCGAGACCTGCCGGGCGCGGGAGCCGCTCCTGGCCGGGGGGCGGGAGCAGGAGCGTTGAAGGCCGACCCGCGCCGCTCCTACCGCGCCCTGGTCGCGGCCCAGTTCCTGACCGTCCTCAACGACTCCGCCTACAAGCAGATCGTCCTCCTCTGGTCCGTGGACCGGATGGCGGCCGCCGGCACCTCGCGGGACTTCCAGGCCGAGGCGGCCTTCGTCTTCGGCCTGCCCTTCGTCCTCTGCGCCGCCTTCTTCGGCGACCTCGCCGACCGCTGGCCGAAACCGCGGGTGGTGCGCCGCGCCAAGCTCCTGGAGATCGGGGTCATGGCCCTGGCGGCCCTGGCCCTCCAGCAGCAGGCCTTCTACCTCGCCTGGACGGCCCTCGCCCTCATGGGTGCCCAGAGTGCCATGCTCGGACCGGCCAAGTACGGTCTGGTGCCGGAGCTCGTGGGGCCGCGCGAACTGCCGGCAGCCAACTCCTGGCTGCAGCTCTTCGTCGTGGCCGGCATCCTTCTCGGGATCGGCGGAGCCGGCTTCTCCCAGGCCCTGCCCCTGGAGCGGCGCTGGCTCTTCCCGGCGGGCTTCGCCCTCCTGGCGGCGGCGGGCTGGATCCTCGCCCGGGGCATCCACGAGGTGCCGGCGGCGGACCCGGGGCGGCGCCTGCGCTTCGACCCCCTGGGCCGGCTGCGGGACTCCTGGCGCCTGGTCCGCTCCCGTCCCGGCCTCGGCAGCGCGGTCCTCGGACATGGTCTCTTCTGGTTCGCCGGGGCCCTGGTGACCCTGGCCTGGAACGAGATCGGCCATGCCTTCGACCGCGACGGCCGCATCGGTCTGGAGGCCTGGACCCTGCGCCTCGCGGCCCTGACCCTGTCCGGGGCGGCCGGCTATCTGGCCTCGATCCCCGTCGCCCGCCGCGGCTGGGAGGAGGGCCTGGTCCCCGCCAGCGCCGCCCTCACGGCCCTCCTGTTCCTGGCCGCCGGTCTCCTGCCCCCGGCCCCGGACCGCCTCTTCCTCCTCCTCCTGGCGGCGAACTTCTTCGCCGGGCTCTTCGTGATCCCCCTGAAGACCCGGATCCAGCGCCTCCCCGATCCGCGGGACCTCGGACGGACCCTGGGCGCCAGCCAGCTCTGCGACTGGGTCCTGATCCTCGGCGCCAGCGTCGTCAAGTGGCTGCTCACCGCCGCCGGAGCGGCGCCCGAGGACTCCTTCCTTCTCCTGGCTGCGGTCCTGGCCGCCGCCGCGCTCCTGCTCCGGCAAAGCCTCGCCGCCGCGCCCGAGGCCCCTTCAGGGCCGCCGCCGGATCACCAGCCGCAGAGCTGAAACCGAGAGCCGGGGCTCGGCTCTCCCGCGCAGGCGCAGGCGGCGCTCGGCCGGCGGCTCCCAGGGGCCGAGGGGCAGGCCGTCCAGGCGCAGGATCCCCTCCTCCCAGGAGAGGGTCTGGAGCGCCCCGGGCACGATGCCGGTGCCGCTCCGGCGCTCCCCGGCGGCCTCGAGGACCGGGATGCCGCTGCGCGAGGGTTGCAGGATCCGTACCGCATCCAGCCACTCCAGGAGGCGTGGCGGATCCTCCCGCGCCGGGAGCCTCCAGTGCAGTTCCCAGGCGGTCAGCCTTCCTTCGCGCTCGTCCAGGCGCAGGAGCCGCTCCCAGGTTCCGCGCCACTCCAGGTCCTCCCAGAGGATCTCGAGACGCCCGTCGCGGATCTCCACGCGGGCGTCGGGATGCTCCTTCCGGAGGCGGCGCCCCAGGAGCTCCAGGGGATCCTCGCCGACCACGGGCGGCCCGCCGGACGGCGGCGCCTCCGCCGCTCCGCCGGCCTCCTCCTGGAGTTCGGCCGTCCACTCCTCGATCCAGCCCGCCGGATCGAGGTCGGGGTCGAGGCGGGCGGCGCCCACGAGGCGCATGGTCTCCAGCGCCTGGGCGACCTCGCCCTGGCACCAGAGGAACTGGGCCTGCAGCCACAGGCCATGGGCGTCGCGGCGGATGCCGAGGAGATCCAGGACGGCATCGGCGTCCAGGTCGAGGACCCGGATCTCGCTCACCGGCGCCGGGCTCTCGCCGCCTCCGGGATCCCGCCGCCCGGGCCGCAGGCGGATGACGCGGCTTCCCGCCTGCCGGTACTCGACGACGCCGCTCAGAGTCGCCAGCCGGGTGACCACCACCTTCCAGCGCCCGGCGTTGCGGTCGAAGAGGTCGAGGATGCGGCGCTCGAGATCCGCCAGCTCGCGGATCCGGGCCCCCTCCCGGCGCCCGGCGCGGCTCCAGCGCAGGATCCACGGATCCACGAGATCCTCCCAGGTCTCCTGGGCGCCCAGGAAGTCGCCGCTGCGCAGCATCCCGTGCAGAAGCCGGCGCACCGGCGGCAGGCTCTCGGCGGCGCGGGCCTCGAGGACCCGGTCCTGCTCGGCGCTGAGGAGGGACACAATCGCCTCCAGTTCCCGGACCGGGTCGGCGTCGCCCTCGCGGAGTGGCAGGTCGCGCAGGACCAGGCCCGCAGCGTCCCAGCGCCGCCGTACCGTCTCGCGGAAGGCGCCGCCGTCGAAGAGGGCGCCCGCCTCCAGGGAGGCGCGGGCCTCCCGGGCGGCGTCCCGCAGGATGCCCTGGGCGCGGGCGGCGGTGCGCTCGGCGGCGGCGCGGACCGCCTCGGTGGCGGTCCGAACCAGCTGCTCGCGGCGCGCCGCGAACTCCGCCCCGGCACCTGCGGGCAGGGGCGCGGTGCGGAGTTCGTCCACATGGGCCAGGGCGTCCCGGAAGCCGCCGCTGCGCAGGCTCCGCTCCCAGCCGAGCTGGAAGGGCGCCGCCCAGCCCGCGAAGTCCGAGGCGGCCGGGGGGGAGGGCTCGGAAGAGCCCGTCGGGGACGGCTCCCCGGCCGGGGCTCCGGCGGAGGGCGGGGCCGCCGGCGGCGCCGCGGGCGCCCGGCCGGCGCGCAGGGCCGGTGCCGGTCGGGGTGCCTCCCAGGGCCGCCCCAGGGCCAGGGCCAGGAGCAGGAGGGCCGCGGCCGCCGCCAGGGCGCTCCGCCGGCGCGCCCGCCGCCGCCCCCGCCGGGTGCGCAGGCGCGGCCGCTGCCCCAGAAGGACCCGCCCCAGGTCCATCTTCAGGTCCTTGACCCGTGCATAGCGCTCCTCGGGGTCCTTGGCCATGGCCGTGGCCAGGACCCGGGCGAGATCCGACGGCACCGAGGGGGGCAGGGGGTCCGGGGGCAGGTGCAGGACCCGGTGCAGGACCTCCCCCACCCCTTCGCCGAGGAAGGGCGGACGCCCGCTCAGGGCGTGGTGCAGGGTCGCGCCCAGGCTGTAGACGTCGGCCTCGGGACCGACGCGGCTCGGATCCCGGGCCTGCTCCGGACTCATGTAGGCCGGCGAGCCCAGGGCCGCCCCCTGCCGTGTCAGGGTCGGGTCCTCCCGCCGGCGCACCAGGCCGAGATCGGCCAGGACCGCCCCGCGCTCGGGGTGCAGGAGGATGTTGTGGGGCTTGACATCCCGGTGCAGGGCGCCGGCACGATGCAAGCGCTCCAGGGCCCGGGCCACCTGGACGCCGACGCGCACCGCCTCTTCCCAGGGGAGGGGCCCCTCCTGCAGGCGCTCCCGCAGGCTCGGCCCGTCCACGTACTCGAGGAGAAGGGCCGGACGCCCGCCGGCCTCGAGGGCACCGAAGGAGCGCACCAGGTTCGGGTGGCGGATCTCCTCCAGGAGTTCGGCCTCCCGGCGCCAGCGCTCGCGGATACGGGGATCCCGGGCGGCGCTCCCGCGCAGGACCTTCAGGGCGCGGCGGTGGCCCTCGGAGTCCACGACCAGGAAGACCTCGCTCAGAGGCGAGCCGCCCAGGCGGCGGACCCGCGTGAGGCCCGGCGGCATCTCCCGTACCGCCCCGCTTCCTTCCCTGGCGGCGCTCATGCCCGGCCGCTTCCCGCCGGCCCCGTCCCGGGCAGCGCGATGCCGTACTTCTCCACCTTGCGCAGCAGGGCGAAGCGGCTGATGCCGAGGGCCAGGGCGGCGGCGCTGCGGTTGCCGCCGGACTCCTCCAGGGCGCGGCGGATGGCCTCGGCCTCGAGGGCCGCCACACGTTCGGGCAGAGGCAGGCCCGGGCCGGGATCTCCGCCCCGGACGGCCCGATCCCCGGCAACCTCCGGCGAGAGCTCCTCGGGGCGCACCGGCCCCTCCCCCAGCAGGGTCAGGCGCCGCATCTCGTTGCGCAGCTGGCGCACGTTGCCGGGCCAGGAGGCGGCCTCCAGGATCTCCAGGGCTTCCGGGGTGAGTTCCCGCCGCGGGCGGCCGAGGTCCAGGGCCTCGCGCGCCAGCCAGTGCTCGCAGAGGAGCGGGATGTCGCCCTGGCGCTCGCGGAGCGGTGGCAGGCGCAGGGGCAGGACGTTGAGGCGGTAGTAGAGGTCCTCGCGGAAGCGGCCCTCGCGGACCGCTTCGGCCAGGTCGCGGTTCGTGGCCGCGATCACCCGGACGTCCACGCGGACGACCCTGTCCGAACCGAGACGCCGGATCTCCCCCTCCTGGAGGGCGCGAAGCAGCCGGGCCTGCATGGCCTCGGACATCTCCCCCACCTCGTCGAGGAAGAGCGTCCCGCCGTCGGCCTCCTCGAAGCGCCCGATCCGGTCGCGGGTGGCGCCGGTGAAGGCGCCCTTGACGTGGCCGAAGAGCTCCGATTCCAGGAGGGTGTCGGGCAGAGCACCGCAGTTCTCGGTCACGAAGGGGCCACCGGCCCGCGGCCCCCCGTAGTGGAGGGCCCGGGCCACGAGTTCCTTGCCGGTGCCGCTCTCGCCGGTCAGAAGGACCGGAACGTGGCTGTCGAGGATGCGCTCCATCTCCTCGAACAAGGCCTCCATGGCCGGGCTGCGGCCGAGGATGCCGGGGAAGCGCTCGGCGGCGGCATCGCCCGGGTGGCGCGCCGCCTCGCGTTCCTTCCCCAGGCGTTCCCCGAGCTGCCGCTGCAGGGAGGCGAGGCGGCGTTCGGCCTCGCGGAGGCGGGTGCGCTCCCGGCCGGCGCCGATCGTGACCGAGGCCATGGCGGCGAGCCCGGCCAGGAGTTCCCGCTCGTCCTGGCGGAAGGCGCCGCTCGCCAGGCGGTGATCCACGAGGAGCAGGCCCAGGACCTCGCCGCGGTAGCGCAGGGGCACGGCCAGGAGGCTGCGCAGGCCGAGATCGGAGATCGAGGCGACGCCGGCGAACTCGCCGTCCGAGGCGGCGTCCTGCAAGAGCAGGGGCTCCTCGCTCTCCAGGGCGCGGCCCAGGAGGGTGCGCGAGACCTTGCGCTCGGGGGCCTCCACCGGTTCGCGGGCGAAGTTCCGGCCCAGGGCGAGGACGGTCCGTCCCTTCTCCATGAGGAAGACGAAGCCGCGCTCGGCCCGGGTCAGGGAGACGGCGGCGTCGATGAGGAGGGCGCCGAGGGCCTCCAGGCGCAGATCCTGCTCGAGGGCGCGGCTGACGCCCAGGAGCGTCCGGAGCATGCCCTGCTCGCGGCTGACCTCCTGGGTCTGGGTGGACTCGACGGCGCTCAGTTCGTGGGCCGGGCCGCCCTGGAGGCGCAGGAGGGTGGTCCCGACGCGGATCGTCTCGACGCCGCGCAGGCGCCGGCGGCGGACGCGCACACCGTCCACCCAGGTGCCGTTGGCCGAGCCCAGATCCTCGACGACGAGCTCTCCGTCCTGGCGCTCCAGGCGGCAGTGGTGGCGGCTGGCCAGGGGATCCTCCAGGCGCAGCCCGCAGTCCCGGCCG
>JALUUN010000463.1 GCA_027021325.1 Planctomycetota bacterium | reverse complement strand
AGCCCCTGGGGACGCCTGAGGCCGGCCCGAGCAGGGAAGCGGACCTCCTCGAACAGGCCTTCGCAACCGGGAGCCCCGAGCCGCTGCAGCTCCTCGACGAGGAGGCGACCTGGCGCCCGGCGGGAGACCCGGACCTTCCCTGGTTCACTCCTCCGGGCACGGCCGGGTATGGCCCCCGGCGTTCGGACGGCGAGGGCCGCATGATCTGGATGCTCCTGCCGCCGGGGACCTGGCGATGGCGTCTGCTCTCCAGCCATCCAGCCGTACCCGTTCCTGCTCCCGAGCCCTGGGTCCGGCCCGGCCCTGAGCCCGGGACCCTCGAGGCGGGTCCGCCGCCGGTAGGACGCTCGGGCCCCATTCCCCTCCAGGCCGGTGAGGTCCGGAGAATCGAAGTTCCCGTCTTCGAGGGAACGGGATTCACCGCGGTCCTGGCCGGCTATGGACCCGAGGTCCAGGAATCCGAAGCGGATCTCTTCCGCGTCGAGGACCAGCAGGCAGAAGGCCTGCCCCAGGCCTTCCGGGACACGATCCGGGAACGCAGCACGACGCCCGGCGCGGACGGGCGCCTCACCCTGCAGGATCTCGCACCCGGACGCAAGCGCCTGACGGTTTGGTGGCGGACCCTAGGCGGCCACCTCTGGTTCGTCGAGACGGAGTTCGAAATCCATGCCGGGGAGTTCCGGGACCTGGGTCTTCTCCGGCCCTTCGACGAGCAGACCGTTCGGGCGGAGATCTTCTACGAGGATCCGGAGGGCCGGCGCGTCGAAGTGGCCCGGGCGGTTTCCGGGGGCGGTCCGGCGGATTCCTGGAGGACCGGCTGCTGGTCAGCGCCTGGAGGCCGGAGAACGCGGGAGGCCTTCGCCAGTCATGGTTCCACATTCCCGTTCCCCTCGACATTCCCGGCACCTGGACTCTCCACCTCCCCCCGGTCTCGCGCCTGGATCTTCGTGGGTGGTTCCCTCCGCCCGGTCCCTCCTCCGGATGGAGCCTCGATCCTTCGCGGCCGCGTCCGGACCTCTCCCTGCCGGCTCCCCTGCCCGAACGGGTCGAGATCGCCATCCCCGTCCACCGTTCCTGCCGCCTGCAGGTGCTGCTGGAGCCCCCTCCGGAGGTCCTGCCGGAAGAGGTCGAGGGACTCCTCGTGACGCGGTCCCTGCAGCATGTCCCCCTCTACAGCGTGTCTCTGCGTGCGGTGGATCCCGGGCAGCCCCTCGAGTTCCCCGGCGGCGCCTCCGTCCCCTGCGACCCCGAGTGGCTCTTCTTCCGGAGTGTCCGCCGGGATGGCCCGGACCTCTGTGCCCTGCTGCACCGGCCGCGCCTCGACGCCGGTCCCCTGCGGGTGACGCTGCAGGAGGGCTGCCGGATCGAAGGCATCCTCGTGGACGGCTCGGGCAGCCCCGTCGCCGGAGCCTCTCTCACCTTCGCCCTGGACGCCCTGCTCCCGCCCGAGGCCTTCGGTTCGCACTGGTCGGCGACCACGGACGCCGAGGGACGGTTCCGGATCGAAGGGGTGCCCCGGGGCGCCGTCCTCCGCTGGAACCCGAACCTGGAGGACGTTTTCTCCACGGACTTCGAACGCATCCCCGTGGCGGCGGTCCCGGGCGTCCAGGAGATCCGGCTGGTGGCCCGATGAGGCTCCGTGCTAGGGCAACTCCACCCGCCAGCGGGCACGGGCGCGGGCGACGAGGTCGCCGCCGGCGTCGCGGAGGTCGGCCTCGAGGTCCACGTCACCCTCCC
>JALUUN010000462.1 GCA_027021325.1 Planctomycetota bacterium | reverse complement strand
GGTGGACGTCGCGCTGCGGGAAGGGGATCGAGCAGCCCGCCGCCTCCAGGGCGAGCTTGCCCTTCTCGGTGAGGTCCCAGTACACGTCCCAGTAGTCCTCCGACTTCACCCAGGGCCGGACCACGAAGTTCACCGAGGAGTCGGCCAGTTCCGAGACCGCCACCACCGGCGCCGGATCCCGAAGCACGCGCTGGTCCTCCTCCAGGAGTTTCTTCAGGGTGTTCTTGGCCACCTGCAGGTCGTCCTCGTAGCCGACGCCGAAGACCAGGTCCACTCGCCGCGTGGGCATGGCGGAGTAGTTGATGATGTTGCCGCCGGTGATGGCCGAGTTGGGGACGATGATCTTCTTGTTGTCCGGGGTCTTGAGGATGGTGCTGAAGATCTGGATCTCGAGGACCGCGCCGGAGACGCCGCCCGCTTCCACGAAGTCCCCCACCCGGAAGGGGCGGAAGATCATGAGCATGACGCCGGAGGCAAAGTTGGCCAGGGATCCCTGGAGGGCGAAGCCCACGGCCAGACCAGCGGCGGCGAGAATGGCAGCGAAACTGGTCGTGTCCACGCCCAGGCGTTCCACGGCGGCGAGGATCACCAGGGCGAAGAGGCCCATGTTCACGAGGTTCCCGAGGAACCCGACCAGGGTCGCGTCCATGCCCGCCCGGGTCAGGAGCCGGCGCACGAGGTTGGCGATGCGCCGGACCACCCAGCGGCCGATGAAGAAGATGGCCAGGGCCGCCAGGACGTTGGGGAGCCACTCCAGGAGACGGTCCCCGGCCCAGGAGAGGAGATCCCTCCAGAAGTCGGGGCTCAGGAACTGGCTGGCGCTCTCGGGCATCTCCGGCGGCGGCGGCGGGTTGCCGCCCTCCTGGGCCGCAGCGCCGGCCTCCTGGAGGAGGGCGGAAGGCGGGGGGAGCAGGGCGAGGATCGGGTTCATGACATGGGAATCCGGGTCGGCGCGCCTCGCGGACGGAGGCCGCGCGGGGGGAGCCCGGAATCCTAGCCGCCCGACCGGCACACAGCTGGCGCCTCCTCCCCGGGCCCGCCGCCCGATCCCCTGGCCGCCACAAAGCAGCATCCTGGAGGATCCCGGACCGGCGGAAAGGGCCGCCGCGCTCCGCCGCCGGCCCGGCGCCGCGCCTCAGCGGACGGCGAGCATCCGCTCCAGGGCACGCCGGGCGCGCACGCGGATCTCCTCGGGCACCTCGATCGCCGGAGCGCGGAGCTGCAGGGCCTCCCAGAGCTTCTCCGGCGTGTTCCGCTGCATGTGCGGGCAGAGGTTGCAGGCGCAGCTCGCCCCTGGTGCGGCGACATAGGTATTCCCGGGCGCCTCCTTGCGGAAGCGGTAGAGCATGTTCGCCTCGGTGGCGACGATGAAGGTGAGGCCGCGGGCCTTACGTACCATGCGCAGCATGCCGGCGGTCCCGAGGACGTGGTCGGCAGCTTCGCGCACCGCCTTCGGGCACTCCGGATGGGCCAGGGTGATGGCGCCGGGGTGCTCGGCCTGCAGGGCCTTCAAGGTGTCCACGCTGAAGAGCTCGTGGACCATGCAGGAGCCGTTCCAGAGCACCATGTCCCGGCCCGTGACCTCCTGCAGCCAGCCGCCCAGGTGCTGGTCGGGGACGAAGAGGATGGTCTCCTCCTCGGGGATGCTCTCGATCACCTTCCGGGCGTTGCCGCTGGTGCAGATGACGTCGCTCAGGGCCTTCACCGCCGCCGAGCAGTTGATGTAGGCGACGGTCACGGGACGCCGGCCGAGCTTGCGGCTGAGGTGCCCCTGGTAGCGCTCCAGGTCCTCGGCCCGGCAGCTGTCGGCCAGGGAGCAACCGGCCTCCAGGTCGGGCACGAAGACCGTGGCCTCGGGGCACAGGATCTTCGCCGTCTCGGCCATGAAGTGGACGCCGCAGAAGCAGATGGCTTCGGCCCGGGCCTCGGCAGCCTGGCGAGCGAGCTCCAGGCTGTCCCCCACGAAGTGGGCGGACTCCTGCAGGAAGCCGTCCTGGTAGCTGTGAGCCAGGATCAGGATGCCCTGCTCCGTGGCCCAGCGCCGGATCTCCTCCGGCTCGGGGAGATCCCGGGCGGGCAGGACGGGGACGGGAGTGCCGCGCGGTTCTTCCATGGGGGGGCCGGGCCCGAGGCTTCCGTTCATTCTATCCGCCGTCGGCGTCCAGGTTTCCTGGTCGGTAGAGGTCGAAGCGTGCGCGCCGCCCCCGGCGCGCGTGGTCCGGCGCACGGCCCGCGAGCGGCGGCCCCTGGAGGGGGCGCTTGACGACCACCCGCTCGCGCGCCGCCGCAAGGGCGAGTTCCAGGAGCTCCGCCTCCTCCTCCGCCGTGGCCGGCCCGAGGAGCTCCTGCAGGAGGGCCATCTCCTTGCGCACCCGGGCGCTGCCCCTGCGGGGAGGATGCATCGGATCCAGATAGACCACCTCCGGGCGCTCCTCCAGGGCTGCGCAAGCCAGGCGCCGGAGTCTCGGCCGGGCGTCGCCGCGGTGGAGCTCCAGCCGATGGGGCCAGCCCAGTCCCCCGGCGGCGGCGCGGCGCAGGCCGTCGGCCAGGAGAGCCGCGAGGACCGGCGAGCGCTCCCAGGCCTCGACCCGACAGCCCAGGGAAGCGAGGAGGGCCGCATCCCGGCCCAGGCCGGCTCCGGCGTCCAGGATCCGGGGGGCGGTACGGGCGCCGCGCAGGCCCGCGGCCCGGGCCAGGGGCTCGCCGCGGGCATCGGGGCGCCGCAGCCGCCAGGCCTCGGGCCCGCGGAGGAAGTCCACCTCGACCGCCACCGGCGGGGCGCCGGCCCGGACCAGGCGCAGGCGCTCCCCGTCCCAGTCCAGGTACAGACCGGAGGCGGGGGCCTCGCTCTGCCGGGGCGCCGTCTCCAGGCCGGCGGGAGGGTCGGAGGCCGCACCGCGCAGGACCAGGGGCGGCGGCCCTCTCAAAGGCCCTCCTCCCGGCCTTCCTCCCAGAGAAGACCGGCCTCGAGGGCGGCCCGGGCCTCCCCGAGGCCCCGCCCGCCGGCGTGGACCAGGAAGGCCAGGGGCTGGCCTGCGCTCACCTCATCGCCCGGAGCGGCCTCGAGGAGAAGGCCGACGTCGGGATCCACCGCCTCGCCGGCGCGGCGGCGGCCGGCGCCCAGGAGGAAGGCCGCACGGCCAGCGGCCCGGGCGTCGAAGCCCAGGAAGCGCCCGCTCCGCGGCGCCCGCAGGGGCGCGCGCCCGAGCTCCGGCCGCCGCCGCTCCTCCTCCGGGCGTCCGCCCTGGGCGCGCACCATGCGCTCCCAGCACTCCCGGGCACGGCCGTCGTCGAGGGCCCGCGCCGCTTCCTCGGGCGCGCCGCTCAGACGCAGGACCAGGTCGCGCAGATCCTCGGGCCCCTCCCCCGCGAGAGCGGCCTCGGCCTCGGCCACCTCCAGGGCATTGCCCACCGTGCGGCCGAGAGGCCGGTCCATGGGCGTCAGGAAGGCGCGGATCTCCAGACCGAAGGCGCGCCCGGTCTCCACCAGGGAGTCCGTCAGCTCCGCCGCCCGCTCCCGGTCCGGCATGAAGGCGCCGCTTCCGAACTTCACGTCCAGGACCAGTTCCTGGAGATCCTCGGCGAGTTTCTTGGAGAGGATGCTGGCGGTGATCAGGGGAACCGAGGCCACGGTCCCGGTCTCGTCCCGCAGAGCGTAGAGCACCCGATCGGCGGGAACGAGACGCTCGGTCTGGCCGCTGATGAAACAGCCGGCCTCCTTCAGGACCCGGTGCAGCTCCGACGGATCCAGGTCCGTCCGGAACCCGGGGATGCTCTCGACTTTGTCCAGGGTGCCGCCGGTGATGCCGAGCCCGCGCCCGCTGAGCATGGGCACGCGCCGGCCGAGGGCGGCCCAGACGGGCGCCAGCACCAGCGAGACCTTGTCTCCGACACCGCCGGTCGAGTGCTTGTCGAGGCGCCGGCCCTCGATCCCCGGCCAGGTCAGGCGCTCGCCGCTCTCCAGCATGGCACGGGTGAGGGCCGCCGTCTCGCAGCGGCTCATCCCGCGCAGGCAGACGAAGGCCAGCCAGGCGGCGGCCTGGGCGCGAGTGACGCTCCCGTCCAGAACCCCCTGGACGAAGCCGCGCAGGGCTGCCTCGTCCTGCTCGCGCCCCAGGCGCCGGTCCTCCAGCCACGCCTCGATCATGGCCGCCCATCCTGCCCCGTCCGGACCCTCGGGGCCAGGGAGGCAGAAAAAAGGCCGGCGGAGCCCTTGCGGGACCGGCCGGCAGGGCCTATTCTTCTGGATCACAAATGAGACTGAGTCTCATTAGCATCTACCTGGCCAGCCTTGGCCTCCCGGCCTGCGCCGCGCACCCGCCCGCTCCCGGGGACGTCCTGGAACGGCGCGTCGGGGCCATGGGGACCTGGCTGGACCTGCGCCTGGAGGGAGCACCGCGGCCGGTGCTCCTCGAGGCCAGCGAGGCGGCCGTGCGCGCTGTCGAGGCCGCCGAGGCCCGCCTCAGCACCTGGCGGGAGGACACGGAACTGGCGCAGCTGAACGCCGCTCCCCTCGGTCAGCCTGTGACCCTCTCCCCCGCCCTACGCCGGGATCTCGAAGGCGCCCTCCTGGGGGCCGAGCTCACGGAGGGATTCTTCGATCCGGTCCTGGGCGTCCTGGTCCGCCTCTGGCACCTGCGCGAGGGCGGCGGTCCACCGCCGCCCAACGTCGCCCGCCTGGACGCCCTGGCCCAGGGCGGCCGGCGTTCCCTCCTCCTGGAGGACGGCCGGGCCACGCGTCTGCGTCCGGGCTGCCTCGTCGAGGAGGGTGGCTTCGGCAAGGGTGCCGCCCTGGACGACGCCGCCCGCGCCCTCGAAGCCTGGCCGGGCATCCACGGCCTCCTGGACCTGGGGGGCCAGGTCCTCGTGGTCGGCGGCCGGGCCCGTGAGCTTCTCCTGGCCGATCCCCGGGAGCGCGGCCGGGCGGTCCTGCGCCTGCGCCTGAACGGAGGGTCCGCCGCCACCACCGGCAACAGTGAACGCGGCATCCAGGTGGAGGGGCGCCTGCTGAGCCACGTCCTGCATCCGCGCACCGGCCGGCCCGTACCCGACTTCGGCAGCCTCACCGTCCTCGCGCCCGGGGCCCTGCTCGCCGACTGCCTGTCCACGGGCCTCTACGCCGCGGGCCCGGAGGAGGCCCTGCGCCGGGCCGCGGCCCTGGAGGGGATCGAGGCCCTGGTCCTCACCCCCACCCCCGACGGCGGCCTCGAGGCCCGGGCGACCCCGGGCCTGCGCGGCCGTCTCGAAGCCATGGACGACGACCTCAGCCTGAACTTCCTCGCGCCCGCTTCGGGCACTCCTTCCGACCCGCGATGAAACACCGCTCGCCCTCTCCCCGGGCCGGCCGCCAGTTCGGCGTCGGCCTCCTCGCCCTGAGCCTGGCTTCGCCCCTCGCCGCCCAGGAACCCCCGAGCAACGAGGAGCTCGCCCGGCGCGTGGACGCTCTGAGCCAGGAACTCGAGGACCTGCGTCTGGGCCAGTCCGGCACCGCCCGCGCCGACCAGGTCCAGCACGGCATGGGCCCCGCCGCCTCCAAGATCTACCGCACCGAGGAGGGAGTCTCCCTCGGGGGATACGGCGAAATGGTGTACTCGAACTTTTCGAGCACCGACGACCGCGGCGCACCTTCGAATGCCACCGACGAAATCGACTTCCTGCGCGGCGTGTTCTACTTCGGATACCGTTTCGACGAGAACTGGATCTTCAATTCGGAACTCGAGTTCGAACATGCCTCTACCAGCGCCTCCGGCAGCACTTCCATCGAGTTCGCCTGGGTGGAGTACAAGATGTCCACGGCGCTTCGAGCCCGGACCGGGATGCTCCTCGTGCCCATGGGCTTCATCAACGAGCTCCATGAACCCACGACCTTCCTCAGCGCCAGCCGTCCCCTGACCGAGAGGGTCATCATTCCCAGCACCTGGGGAGAGAACGGCCTGGGAATCTGGGGGGAAGCCGGGCCCGCGGAGGAGTTCTCCTATCGCCTATACCTGGTGAACAGCTTCGACGCCAGCGGATTCAGCGCCAGCGGACTGCGCGGGGGGCGCCAGAAGGGCAGCCAGGCCGCCGCCGAGGACTTTGCCTTGACCGGCCGTCTGGACTGGCAGGGCCTGGACGGACTGCTCCTCGGCGGAAGCTTCTATACCGGGGACTCCGGGCAGGGCATGACCGGGGCCGGAGGTCCCATCAGCGCCGGCACCGCGATCTACGAACTGCACGCGCAGTACAACCTCGGTGGACTGCAGCTGCGCGGCCTCTACACCATGGCCACCGTGGACGACGTCGCCGCCCTGAACGCCAATCTGGGCCTTGCGGGAAACGCCTCCGTGGGCGAGGAGATGAGTGGCTGGTACCTGGAGGCCGGATACGACGTCCTGGCCCATCTCGAGAACACCGAGGCTTCCCTGATGCCCTTCGTCCGCGTCGAACAGGTCAACACCCAGGAGAAGGTGCCCCAGGGCTTCAGCGCCGACCCGGCCAACGACCAGGAGATCCTGACCCTGGGCATCACCTGGCAGCCCTTCCCCCAGGGCATCCTGAAGTTCGACTGGCAGAACTACGACAACGCGGCGGGGACCGGGGTGGACCGCTTCCACCTCGCCCTGGGCTACGTGTTCTGAGCCATGCTCCGGATCCTCCTTCTCCTGGCTCTCGCGCCGACGGCCCCGGCCCACCCGGCCTCCTCCCCGCCGCCGGTCCCTGGGACTGCAGGCGGCGGGGGAAACGTTCTCCTTACCGTGGAGGAAGCCTTGAAGCTCGCCTTCCCCGAAGGCAAGGTCGAGCGCAAGGTCCACTACCTCACGCCCGAGCAGAAGAAGCGCGCCTCCCGGCTGGCGGGCGAAGAGATCCGCGGCGGCATAGCCGTGGCCTACATCGGACGCTCCCGCAAGGACGGCTCCCTCCTCGGCGTCGCCTGGTTCGATACCCACAAGATCCGCACCAAGCGAGAAACCATCATGGTCGTGGTCGGCACGGACGGGAAGGTCCGGCGCATCGAGGTCCTGGCCTTCGGCGAACCCGAGGAGTACCTTCCCGCCGGGCGCTGGCTCGCACAGTTCCAGGGCCGTGGTCTCGACGACCGGTTGAAGATCCGCGGCGACATCCGCGGGATCTCGGGTGCGACCCTCACCGCCCAGGCCGTCACCTCCGCCGTGCGCCGGGTCCTGGCCCTGCACACCGTCCTGCAGGGGACGCCCTCCTCGTGAGCCGGGGCGAGGTCTGGCTGCACCACCTCTCGAACCTTGCGGTCGGGGGCAGCGGTCTGGCCTACGCCTGGATGCTGTACCTGGTCGAGCCAGCGGAGGACGAGTTCGGCTTCAGCATCCAGAACCACCCCTGGCAGGACGAGGTCCTGGCCCTCCACCTCGCGACCGCCCCGGCCGTGGTCTTCACCCTGGGCCTGATCTGGAGGCGCCATGTCTGGGCCCGGATCCGGAGCGACTGGCGGCCGCGGCGCCGCACCGGTGTCCTCCTGGCGCTCCTCGCCGGCCCCATGATCCTGAGCGGCCCGCTGCTGCAAACGACCGTCAGCGAATCCTGGCAGACCGTCTGGCGCTGGCTCCATGTCGGCGGCGGCCTCCTCTGGTGCGCCGCCTACCTGCTCCATCAGCTCCAGGACCCGGCCGAGAGGCCGGCCGCCTGAAGCCCCGGACACGCCTCAGTCCCGCTCCCCGCCGTCGAGGCCGAGTTCCCGGCGGATGGCCCGCTCCAGTTCCTCGGGCCGGAAGCCGCGTGGGCCGGGCGCCCCGGCAAAGGCGATGCGCCCGTCCTTCCCCACGAGGTAGAGGCGGTCGGGATGGGCGGCGTAGGCTCGACCCACCTTGTTGTCCATCCGGTCCACGACGATGGTGAAGTCCCTCAGGGCCAGGCCCACGGCGCACTTGCGGGCCACCGCGCAGCGTTCCTCGTAGCTCAGGGGTTCCTCCACGAGCGGGGCTCCGCCGCGCAGGATGGGCCAAGCGCTGTCCAGGGCGTGGGCTTCGTCGATGTAGACCAGGACGAACTCCACTTCATCACCGTACTCCTTCTGCATGGCGGCCAGCCGACCGGCGGCCTGACGGAAGGGAGGTCAGGTGTAGGAGCCGAAGACCAGGGCCACGGGTTTCTTCTTGCGGAAGGCGGCGAGATCGAAGACCTCCTCCTCCTTGCC
>JALUUN010000461.1 GCA_027021325.1 Planctomycetota bacterium | reverse complement strand
CGGCCGGGTGGATGAGGGCGCTGCGGCCGAAACTCCAGCTCCAGGTCCGGTAGGGGTCGGGGACCGGCAGATCGGCGAACAGTCTCTCGACCTGGAGTCTCCAGGCCCGGTCGCCGGCTTCGAGGATCCGGGTCTTCAGGCGCAGCGCCGGTGCGTAGCGGTCGGCCTCGAAGTTCCTGGAGGGCTCGGCATCCAGCGTGCGGATCCCGTTCTCCCGGCGCCAGGCGTCGAGTTCCTTCAGGACCCGGGAGGTCGGGCAGTCCAGATCCAGGGCCTCTTCCTGAAAGCGTTCCAGGATCCGGTCCTGATCGGCCTCGGGCAGGCTGCGGAAGCGCTCCAGGATGCGCTCGTGCCGGCCGTTGCCGGGTTCCTGGGCAGGCGCCGGCCGAGGGGAGACCGCCGGCAGGGAAACGGCGGCCAGCAGCAGGGACAGGGCCGCAGGCGTCCAGGGCACGGGGGGAGAATAGGCGAGAATCCTGGAATAACGGCCGATTTTTGCCGTTTCCGGTTTGACTGGACTCCCGCTTTCCGTTCCAATCCTGGCATGGGTGGCCTTGGAGCCTCCCTTTTCGAGGTGCCCCGCAGCGCTCGGCTGGCGCAGACCGGGGGACCGGAACCAAGAACGATCCTGAGGAATCAGACCCATGGCTGCACGAAAGAAGGCAAAGGCCAAGACCGCCGCCCGCCGCAAGGCGACCCCCAAGCGCAAGGCGACCGCCAGGCGGAAGGGCCGCGGCGCGGTGGACATGATCATCTCGAAGAGCCGTACCAAGGGCGCGGTCTCGAAGTGCAACGTGTCCAGCGAGTTCTACGCCGCCCTCGACGAGTACGTCCGCCAGGCCATCAAGGCGGCGGAGAAGCGCGCGCTCGCGAACAAGCGCAAGACCCTCCGCCCGCAGGATCTCTGATCCACGGGAGGCGCCGGTCCGCCGGCGCCGAGGCACCGACCGGCGCGCCTCTGCGGGAGGCGCGCCGGTTCTGCTTGTTGTTCAGGACGGCTGGCCGCGTTTCCTCGTGAGGGCCGGCCGGAGGTAGAGGGGGGTCGGCGGGAACGCACGGGGGTCCTGCGGATCCCGGCCGCGAGCGGCGAGGGCGCCGGCCAGACGCAGGAGATCCCGTGCGCGTGGAGCGAGAGGCGCCCGCGGTGGGGGGGCGCCCGGCGGAAGAGCGTCCTGGACCGAGGCGTCACCGAGCCAGGGGATCCGGGGCTCCCAGCGCTCGCGGAGTTCCTCGCCGCCGACGACGTTGATCTCCACCGCAGGGGTGCCGCCGGGCGAAGGGGTGGCGCGCCCCAGGTAGAACTCCCTGCGGAAGGCGTCTTGCAGGAGCTGCAGGCCCTCCGCCTCGGGGTTCTCCTCGAACCACGCGTGGGCGGCGGCGTCGAAGCCGGGCAGGCCCACGGCGGGGATGCCGAGGGCGAAGCCGAGACTGCGGGCGGTGGCGGCGGCGATGCGCAGGCCCGTGTAGCTCCCGGGCCCGCGCCCGCAGAGCACGGCGCGCAGGGCCCCCTTCGTGAAGGCGGCTTGCCGGAGGAGAGCGTCCACCTCGGCCAGGACCGCACGGCCGCGTTCGCCGGGGATCCGTCGCTCCAGGATTCCGCCGCCGGCCGCCAGGGCGACCGTGGCCGGTTCCCCCGAGAGCTCCAGGGCGAGGAAGCCCTCCAGCCCGCCGCTCACGCCAGGATGCCCTCCTCGCGGGCGGCGGCTTCGAGCTGGTCCAGGGTCGAGCGCACGAGATCCTCGGCATCGGCCTCGACCATCAGGCGCAGGCGCAGCTCGGTGCCCGAGAAACGGACGACGGTCCGGCCGCGGCCGGCGAGCTGCTTCTCGGCTTCCCGGATCGCTTGCTGCAGGCGCGGCAGTTCCTCCAGGGGGGCGCGGCGGGAGACCGGCAGGTTGCGCAGATCCTGGGGCAGATCCTCGTAGCCCGACGCCAGGGCCGTGGGATCCTCTCCCTTCTCCCGCAGCAGGGTTGCTGCCTTCAGGAAGGTGTAGAGGCCGTCGCCCCGGAAGTCGTGCTCGGGGCCGAAGAGCAGATGCCCGGACTTCTCGCCGCCGAGGTGGAAGCCGTCCTTGCGCATGCGGGCGGCGACGTGGCGGTCTCCGACGGGCGTGCGCACGAGGCTCAGGCCGCGCGCTGCCAGCCACTGCTCCAGGGCGAGGTTGCTCATGACCGTGGCGACCACCGTGCCGTGGGGCAGGCGGCCGGCCGCGTGCAGCCGGGGCGCCAGGCCCGCCAGGAGGGCGTCGCCGTCGAGGATGCGCCCCTGGGTGTCAGCCAGGAGGCCTCGATCGCCGTCGCCGTCGAGGCTGAGACCCGCGGTCGCTCCCTGTTGGACGACGGCCTGCGCGGCGACCTCGGGGTGCAGGGCGCCGCAACCCTGGTTGATGTTGCGCCCGTCGGGATGGTCGTGGATCGGGATCGCCTCGGCGCCGAAGGCCCGCAGGATCCGCGGGGCGACCTCGGAACAGGCGCCGTTCGCCGTGTCCACGACCACGGACCAGCCCTTGAGGTCGAGATCCGGGAAGGCCTCGTTGCGCAGCCAGGCGACGTAGTCTCCCACCAGACGGGCGACGCGGCGCTGGCTGCCGGCCTGTCGGGCCTCCGCCGGCAGCCGCCCCTCGTGCAGGGCCGCCTCCAGGCGCGCCTCGACGGCGTCGTCGAGCTTGGCACCGCCGGCGCCGAGGAGTTTGACGCCGTTGTCCGGCGCCGGGTTGTGGGAGGCGGAGACGACGATGCCTGCGGCATAGGGGCCCTGGGCCGTGAGGCAGGCGACACAGGGAGTCGGCGCCAGGCCGACCATGTCCACGTCCACCCCGCCGCGGTTCAGGCCGGCGATCAGGGCGGCGGCCAGGGTCTCGCCGCTCTCGCGGCCGTCGTGGCCGACGAGCACCTGCGGCGCTGCTGCCTCGCCGGCCCCGGCACGGAGTTCCCCGGCCAGGATCCGGCCCAGGCGTTCCAGGGTCTCGGGGGTCAGGGGCTCTTCCCCGGCCACCCCGCGCATGCCATCGGTTCCAAAGAGTCGCTGCGTCACGAGTTCTCGCTTCCGTCTCCTTCCGGTCCAGGGGGCCGGGGCTGCATGGGGATGGTCAGCGTCCCGGCCTCTTCGCCCGTCTGGGTCTGGACCTCCAGGAGCTCCCGCAGGCGCCGGCGGGTACCGGGGTCCACGCCCTGGAACAGGATCTCCACCGGCAGCTCGGCCTCCGCGGTGGCGTTCTCCGGAATCTCGTTGGTGTTGACCAGGAACAGGACATGTTCCTCGAGCCAGGCCCGGTCGATGGTCACCCCCAGGGGCACTTCGCGTCGCAGCCGGGCGCGCAGGGGAGGCAGGAGTCCGCCGCCCACGGGAACCCAGTCGCGTCCGCCGATGACGACCAGGCGTTCGGGACCCGGCGTCCAGCGGTGCCAGATGCCGCGGTAGCCGATGGGAACCACGACCTCGACGGTCTCCGGCTCCATGCGCAGGCCCAGACGCATGATCTCCTCGTCGAGGCCGAAACGACCGACGAAAGTCGTGGTCACCGGCTCCGGGGAGAGGATGCGTTCCAGGATCCGGCCGGGAGGCCCGGCGTCCTGGGCGTCGAGGCTCTCGAAAGCGCTCTCCGGACCGACGAGGACGACGACCCCGGGCCGGAACTGCAGTCCATCCCGATCCACGAAATAGCGCTCGCTCGGCAGAGCGATCTGCAGGTCCACGCCGTCGGGCTGCAGCCGCATCTGGCGGCGGATGATGGGCACCGCCTCGAAGACCACCGGACGGCGGGCGTCTTCGTCGTCGAGGGCGGCGAGGACCTCGGGACTGCTCCAGTGCCAGTCCCGCGGGGCGATCTGCACGCGGATGGGCAGCGGGCGGTCGCCGGCGCTCTCGGCCTCCAGGACGACCTTGGCAGAGCAGTCGGCGGTGCCGCGCCAGGCCTGGATGCGGGCCCGCGTGCCGCGAAAGCGCAGATCCAGGGCGCTGCGCAGGTCCGGCTGCACCAGTTCGTAGTCGCGGGGGATGACCACCTGCAGCTGGTTCGGCAGCGGGCTTCCGGCCTCGCCGGCCGGCGCTGCCTGGACGGCGAAGCTGATGGTCTCGTCCACGGTGATCTGCTGGTACACCCAGGACCAGAGCCCCCAGGCCAGGGCCAGGGCCAGGAGTTTCCGCCAGGGATCGTGGAGCAGGGTGCCCAGGACCCTCATGCCTGTGCCTCCCGGCCCGGGGCTTCGCTGGAGTCGATGATCGTGGACTGGCTGGAGGCATCCTCCTCGGTGCTGCGTTCCTGGGGCGTGGCGCCGAGGAGTTCCACCAGGCGCTCCTCGATCTGATCAAGAGGAATCTGGCGGTAGAGGCGACCGGCGGCGCACAGGGAGACCTGTCCGGTCTCCTCGCTCACGACCAGGGTCACGGCGTCGGTCTCCTCGGTGAGGCCCAGGGCCGCACGGTGGCGAGTGCCCAGGCGCCGCTGCACCTCCGGATTCTCGGTCAGGGGGAAGAGGCAGGCTGCGGCCAGGATCCGGTCGCCGCGGAGGATGACCGCTCCGTCGTGCAGGGGACCGCCGGGATAGAAGATGGTCTCCAGCAGGATCGAGGATACCGGAGCGTCGAGCTCGACGCCCTTCTCTCGATAGGCCGAGAGGCTGACGCTCCGTTCGAAGGCGATGAGAGCGCCGACGCGCTCCTTGGCCAGGCGCTGCGCTGCGGCCACCACCTTGCCGATCGTGTCGGCGGTACCCTCCTGGCGGCTGAAGAAGCGCAGGGGGCCGGCCTGGCCGAAGCGTGCAAGCCCCTGGCGCAGTTCCTGCTGGAAGAGGATGACCACCACCAGCACGGTCCAGGGCGCGATGTCGCTCAGGATCTTGGCCAGAACCGGGACGCCGACCGTGGAGTTCAGGATCAGGAAGGCGGCCAGGGCGGTGCCCAGGAGAATGCCGAGACCGCGCAGGAGGCCGAAGCCCCGGGTCGTGCGCAGGAAGCGGAGGACACCGTAGATCCCGATCGTGAGGATCAGGATCTCGATGATGGAAGAGACCGGGTCGTGGCCCAGGGGATCCCGCTCGAGGAGCCTGCGCAGCAGGTTCATGCCCGGGCCTCCTGGAGAGCCGGGAGCGGATCGGCCTGCGCCCGGCGCGCCTCCCGGGCGGCGGCGGCGGCGGCCAGAGCCGCCTCCCAGACGGCGCCTCCGCGGTGGAGGCGCAGGATCTCCGCGCCCTGGGCGGCGGCCAGGGCGGCGGCGCCGGCCGTCCCTCCGTCCCGCTCCCGGGGCGGCCGCTCGCCCAGGGCGAGGCCGAGGAAGGACTTGCGCGAGGGCCCGGCCAGGAGAGCGTGGCCGAGGGCCCGGAGGGCGCCGAGGCGGCCCAGGAGTTCCAGGCTCTGGCGGGCGGTCTTGGCGAAGCCGAAGCCTGGATCCAGGACGATCCGTTCGGGCTGGACCCCGGCGCGCAGGGCACGGTTCCGGGAACGGGCCAGTTCATCGGCCACTTCCCCGAGGAGGAAACGGTAGGCGGTCCGTTCCTGCATGTCCTCCGGGGTTCCGCGCATGTGCATCAGGACCAGCTCCGCTCCCTGCGCGGCGACGAGCGGCGCCAGCTCCGGGTCGGAGAGGCCGCTCACATCGTTCACCATCCGCGCTCCGGCCTCCAGGGCGAAGGCCGCGACGCGGGCCGAGCGCGTGTCCACGGACCAGGGGATGCCGCTCGCGCTCACGGCTTCGAGGGCCGGCTCGAGGCGGGCGATCTGGACCTCGGCGGCTACGGCCGCCGCGCCCGGCCGGGTGCTCTCCGCGCCCAGGTCCAGCCAGGCGGCGCCCTGCTCCCGGGCCTCCGCGAGGGCCTGGGCGAGGGCTCCGGCGCGGGTCAGTTCGCCGCCGTCGGAGAAGGAGTCCGGCGTGAGGTTGAGGATCCGCATCCAGACCGGCGGTTCCGGCTCCCGGGCGCAGGCCAGACGGGCGGCGTGCAGGCGCGCCTCGATCCAGGCCGCCCGGGCCCGGGGATCCCGGGGATCCTCCGCCGCACGGCCGAGGTCCGGCTGGAGCGGCTCCTCCGGCAGGCGCCAGCTGCCCGAGCCGTCCGGCAGTCTCCGGCCGGCCCGGATGCCCCGTTCCTCCAGCAGGCGGCGGCAGCTCGGTTCCCCGGCGTCGGGGCCACGCCACCAGCCCTCCCCGAGGGGCAGGGCCTGGTGATCCCGGTCCAGGTGCGGAACCTCCCAGGGATGGAGCATGCCGGCAGTCTACCGGCGCCTGGGGCCTCGGCCCTCAGGCGGGCGACAGGCCTTCGGTTCCCGGGTTCCCGAAGGCCCCGGGCTGCGTCTCGGGCTGGGTGCGCGGCGCCGGTTCGGGCGGGGGCGGCGGTGGTGCACTGGCCTGGGGCCGCAGGTCCTTCGGGTCGGCTCCGTCCAGGAGCCGCTGCACCTCGTCGCCGTGGATGGTCTCGTGCAGAAGCAGGGCCTCGGCGAGGCGCTCCATGTCGTCGCGATGGGCGAGGATGATCTTGCGGGCGCGGTCGTGGGCCTCCTTGAGGAGGCGGGAGATCTCCTGGTCGAGAAGCCGTGCGGTCTCGTCGGAGTGCTCCTTGCTGCCGACGACCTCGGTCCCGAGGAACTCGCTGCCGCGCCGCTCGGCGAAGTTGATGGGGCCGACGCGATCGCTCATGCCCCATTCCATGACCATGGCCCGGGCCAGGCGCGTGGCGCGCTGGATGTCGTTGGCCGCGCCCGAGGTGATGTCCTCACAGAACACCTCCTCGGCGACGCGTCCGCCGTAGAGGACCGCCAGTTCGTCGAGAAGCTTTCGCCGGGACAGGCTGTAGCGGTCCTTCTCGGGCAGGTGCATGGTCGCGCCCAGGGCCATGCCCCGTGGAATGATCGTCACCTTGTGGATCGGATCCGTGTTCTCGAGCTTGCAGGCGACCAGGGTGTGGCCGGCTTCGTGGTAGGCCGTGATCCGACGGTCCGCTTCGTCCATGACCCGGGACTTCTTCTGGCGCCCGAACATGACCTTGTCCCGGGCTTCCTCGAAGTCTTCCTGGGTGACGGCCTCGTGGCCGCGCATCACCGCCTGGATGGCGGCCTCGTTGACGAGCGCAGCGAGTTCGGCGCCGGAGAAGCCGGGGGTGCCGCGGGCAATGGCGGCCAGGTCCACGCCCTGGGCGGTCTTCACCCGGGCGGTGTGGACCTCCAGGATCCGCTGCCGGCCCTTGACGTCGGGCAGGTCGATGACGATCTCCCGGTCGAAGCGACCGGGCCGCAGGAGGGCCGGGTCGAGGACGTCGGGACGGTTGGTGGCGGCGACGACGATGATGCCCTCATCGGTACTGAAGCCGTCCATCTCCACGAGGATGGCATTGAGGGTCTGCTCGCGCTCGTCGTGGCCGCCGCCCATGCCGCTGCCGCGCTTGCGCCCGACAGCATCGATCTCGTCCAGGAAGACGATGCAGGGTGCGGACTCCTTGGCCTGCTTGAACAGGTCGCGGACGCGGCTGGCGCCGACACCGACGAACATCTCCACGAAGTCGGAGCCGCTGATGGACAGGAAGGGGACATCGGCCTCGCCGGCGATGGCCTTGGCCAGGAGGGTCTTGCCGGTGCCCGGGGGGCCGACCAGGAGGACGCCGCGCGGGATGCGCCCGCCGAGGCGCTGGAAGCGCGTCGGGTTGCGCAGGAACTCGATGATCTCGGAGACCTCCTCCTTGGCCTCGTCGATACCGGCCACGTCGTCGAAGGTGACGCCGGTCTTGTTCTCCTTGTTGTAGATGATGGCCCGCGAGCGGCCGAAGCTCAGGAGGCCTTGCCCCTGGCCGCGCATCTGGCGCATGAAGAGGAACCAGAACAGGGCCAGGAAGAGCAGGATCGGGAAGAAGGTGCTGAGCACGTACATGAGAAAGGAGTTGCCTTCCTCGGTGCGCAGCCCCTTTTCCAGGTTCAGGACCGTCGGCATCTCGACACGGCCTCCCGCCTCGGTGACCAGGGCGTGCAGGCCGCGCAGGTCGAGCTGCCGGGAGTCCGTGCCCACGACCTCGGTGTAGTGGACGCCCGAGGCGTCCAGGTACTCCAGGAAGAAGTGGTTGCTCTCCTGGACACCGCCGTCGGCCGGTCCGGCCTCGCGCCGCTGCACCGGCCAGGCGCGCAGCGGGGTGATGGCGCGGTTGCCGTCGGCGTCCGGCGTCAGGGAGCGGCGCAGCTCGGTGGTCGTGATCGCCGGCTCCAGCTCGCGTCCCAGGAAGGTGCGGATCGGCTCCTCGAAGGAGGCCGTGTCCTGGACGGTGACACTGAACTCGCGCAGGGTGCCGTCGTCGGCCTCGAAGCGCCCCTCGAAGCGGGTCGGGGGCCGCGAGACGACCTCTTCGATGCGCCCGGAGACCAGGAGCCACTGGAAGGCGTCCTGGTTGATCTCGCGCGAGGAGCCGGGGCTGCCGCCGTAGAGGATCAGGAGCAGCAGGAGGCCGGTGGCGACCAGCAGGAAGGGGCCGATCCCGCGCCGGTTCGGTTCCTTCTCGCCGTCCCGGGCCGGGGGTTGAGGGGTTTGCGTCATCTCAAGTCTCGGAGGCGCCGTCGGCGCCGCCCGCCGACAGGCGGGCACTGACCTCCATTACGACATGCTCTGCTATGGCATCGAGCATTTCCCGGAGGGCGGTGTAGGCGTTTTCGTCCTCCCCGGGGAGGAATTCCAGGCTTCTCTGGATCTGGCCCTGGCCGAGGACCGCGCCCAGGGGGTCCTCGAGGCGCCAGAGGACCACGAGACGAGTGGCGCCGACCGCCGCTCCGCCCTGGATGTCGCGGACCGGAGCCTGGCGTGTGATCTCGCGGATCTCGGTGTGCAGCAGGAGGTCGGCGTCCCCGCCGTCGCTCAGGCGGACCTCCAGAAGGCGCTGCAGGTCGCTGCGCAGGCCGGCGGTGAGATCGGCCTCCAGGCCGCGCCAGCGGGTGGCGTTGTCGGCGGTCGGCACGGCGACGCGGCGACCCCGGCCCACTTCGGGATCGAGGACCCGGTAGCCGCAGGCCGGGGCCAGGAGCAGAAGGGCGGCGAGGGCGGCCTTCATCCTTCTGCGCCGCCGGTCTCCGGTTCCTCGGGCGGCGGCAGGGCTGCCAGCCGGCGCCGCGCCTCGGCGGCAGCCTCGGTCTCGGCGTGTTCCTCGGAGGCCTTGCGGTAGCGGTAGCGGGCGCCGCGCAGGTTGCCGATGTCCTCGTAGTACTCGCCGACGACCAGGTGGTGGCCGGCGCTGAGTTCCTCCAGGGTCTGGACCAGTTCCTCGGCCTGATCGCGGTACAGGCCCGAGGGATACTTGCGCAGGTACTCCTGGATCTGGCGCAGGCTCCCGTCGATGAGGCGGCCATCCACCCAGGGGCCGTCGATCATCAGGAACTGGCAGTGACCGATCCGGAACTCCGCGAGGTCGGCCCACTCGGAGTCCGGGTGGAAGCGCAGGAGAAGACGGTAGTCCTCGATGGCGTCACGGAACTGCCGGTCCTGGAAGTGCCACTCCCCGACTCGGGCCAGGGCGTCGTCGGCGAGATCGCTCAAGGGCGCCCAGCTGGCCAGGTGGAGGAGGGTGGTGGCGCCGCGGGTGCGGTCGGGGAAGATCCCGAAGGCCTTGCGCCGGCCTTCCAGGAGCTCGAGGCCCAGCTCGAAGAGCCGCTCCTCGGCGAGACGGGCGGCCTCGGCGTCGGGAGCCTCGTAGAAGATGTACTCCTCGTAATGGCGGATCGCCCGGTCCTTGTCGCCGAGCTGCCAGGCGACCTCGCCCGCCAGACGGCTGAACTCGGCCTGGGCGTCGCGGTCGTAGTACTCCCGCTCCTGGCTCTCCAGGATGTCCCAGGCCTCGTCGTAGCGGCCTTCGGCGACCAGGGAGCGGACCGGCTCCAGGTCCGCGAGACCGTAGGGTTCCTCGGGCGGCGAGGCACAGGCCGCGCCCAGGGCCAGCAGGAGCGCCGAGGGGAGGGTCCGGAGAGGAACCGGAGACGGAGAGCCGGTCGAGGGGGACAAGGTCAGGATGTCGGAATCGAGGGCCGCCGGCCCGCGCCCTTCAGGTAACGCCAGGCCCGGGGCGGCCGTTCCAGGTGCCAGGCCAGGAAATCGCCCAGGATTGTAAGGAGTTCCTCCTCCGGGCGCTCCCTTCGGCTTCCCAGGGGCGTCGGGCGGTCCGGTGGCAGGGCCTTGAGACTTCGAAGGAGCTCCAGGGATGCCGGGCTCAGACGCCGGGGATGGTCCTCGGGACGGGCCTGTCCGGCGGCAAGGATCCGGCCCCGGGCCAGGGCCAGGACCGCGGCCTCGCCGGCCGGCAGCCCGGCGAGGTCCGGGGCGATGCCCAGGAGCTCGAGTCCCTCGAGGAGGCGGCGCAGGAGGATGCGCTCCGCGGCGGGAGCGTCGTGCAGTTCCTGGAAGGCGCGGGTCAACCAGCGGAACACCGGGCCCGAGGGCGTGCCCTCGGGAGCGGCCAGTTCCGCGAGTTCGGCGAGGATGCCGGCGGCGGCGAGGTGGCGCGGGCTCCGGGAGAGTCCGGACCAGCGACGGAGCAGGCGCGAGCGCCGGAGTTCGTGGACCCGGTCGGCATGGCCCTTCTGCCGTGCCGGCTTCCAGGCGATCTCCACCAGGGCCCAGGTGTCGAGGTTGCCCAGCTGCCCGCTCTTCAGGCGATGGCAGCCTCGCGCCCGCAGGGGCAGGACGCCCTGGTCCCGGGTCAGGACCCACAAGAGCAGGCTGCTCTCGGACCAGGGCCAGCGGCGCAGGACGATGGCCGGGCCGGAGCGGGCCGGCCGCTCAGGCGGCATCGGAGGCCTCGGGCGGCAGGCGGTGGATGCGAACCCGGCGCACCCGGCGGTCGTCGGCTTCCTCGACCTCCAGGACCAGGCCGTCCACCTGGACGCGCTCGCCGGGTTCGGGAATGGCACCGCAGCGTTCGCAGAGGAGGCCGCCCACGGTGTCGAAGTCCTCGTCCTCGGGCAGCTCACCGCCGAAGGTCCGGTTCAGATCGGCGACCGACATGCGGGCGTCCACGAGGATCTCGTCGGGGCCGGGGCGGTCCAGGACCAGATCCTCGTCCTGCAGATCGTGTTCGTCGCTGATCTCGCCGACGATCTCCTCGACGATGTCCTCGATGGTGACGACGCCGGCGGTGACCCCGTACTCGTCCACGACCACGCTCAGGTGGGTCCGTTCGCGGCGCATGTTCTCGAGCAGGGGGAAGAGGAGGGTCGTCTCGGGGGTGTAGAGGACGGGCCGGAGGAACTCCCGCACCCTGGAAGAGGCGCCGTTGCCCGCGGCGGCGTGCTCCAGGGCGTCCTTGACGTGGAAGACGCCGATCAGGTGGTCGATGTCCTCCTCGAAGACCGGCAGGCGGCTGTGCCCTTCCTGGTGGGCCAGGCGCAGGGCCTCGGCGACCGTGGCCTCGGCCGGCACCGCGGTGATCCGGGTGCGCGGTGTCATCACCGCGGCGGCGTCCACCGAGCCCATGCGCAGGATGCGGGCGATCATGCGCTTCTCGACCGGGGTGAGCCGGTCGGGGCGGCCCTCGTCCTTCAGCAGTTCGGCCGCGACCTCGATCAGGTCGGCGGCCAGGCGGCCCGGCCCGGCGCCCAGGGGAGCGCCGCCGAGGCCGCGGACCAGGGCGGCGAGGAGGCGGGTGAGGGGCCTGAGCGGCGGCTCCAGCACCCGGACCAGGGGGTGGAGGAGGAGGACCAGGCCCAGGCCCCGTCCCTGCTGGACCAGGGTCGGGATCCCCTCCACGAGGAAGGCGGCAACGAGGCCGAAGGCGCCCCAGCTCACCAGATCCGCCGCCAGGCTGGCGTCGCCCGGGAGGGATTCCACGAGCACCACGACGGCGGCGAAGAGAAGGAGGGCCCGGAGCAGCCCTGCGGTCGCTGCCAGGCCAGGGCGGCGCGTCCAGGACTCCTCGAGCTCCTGGCGGCGGGCCGCGGGCAGGGCTTCCAGGAGGCTCCGGCGCACGGGCGAGGCCAGGAGGGCGCGCAGACCTCCGGCCAGGGCCGCGAGGACGACCAGGAGGAGGGGCAGGCCGAAGTCGGCGGGCTCCCCGGCGAAGGGGAGAGCCAGGGCTGCCGGTGGGGGCCGGAACAAGCCGGCCGCAGCCAGGATGGGAGTCGCTGGTTCGCTCAAGGCGGGCGGGCCTCGGAAGGAGGCCTGGGGGCCGGGCGTCGCCCGGGTTCCGGGTCCGGGGGGTGGCCCCGGCCAGGGAACAGGACGATTATAGAACGGACGGGATGCCCGGATTCCTGGAGGAATCCGCTCCTCTCCGCCCCCAGAATCCGTGTTCCCCGCCCCCTGCGACCTCCTCCTCACCGGCGCGGGCGCCGTCCTGACCCAGGATCCGGGTCCGGGGGGCCTCCCCCGGGCCGCGGAGATCCCGAAGCTGAGCGAACTCCCTGCCGGCACCGCGGTGGCGGTGGCGGAGGGACGGATCCAGGCCCTGGGGCCCGAAGAGGAGCTGGCCCGGCGCTGGGCGCCCCGCCGCCGCCTCGACGCCCGGGGCGGCTTCGTCGTCCCCGGCTTCGTGGACGCCCACACCCATCCGGTCTTCTGCGGCGACCGGAGCGAGGAGTTCGAGTGGCGCTGCCAGGGCCTGGACTACCTGGAGATCGCCCGCCGCGGGGGCGGCATCCTCGCCAGCGTCGAGCGTCTGCGCCGCGCTTCCGACGAGGAGCTCCACGGCGAGGTCCGCCGCCACCTCCTCCGCATGCTGCGCCACGGCACGACCTCCTGTGAGGCGAAGTCGGGCTACGGCCTCACGGTGCGGGACGAACTGCGTTCGCTGCGGATCCTCCGGGCGGCGGCCGCGGAGCTGGGCATGGAGGTCTCGCCGACCTTCCTCGGCGCCCACCTCGTGCCGGCCGAGCACCGCGATCACCCCGACCGCTACCTGGACCTCCTCTGCGAGGAGGGCCTGCCGGCGGCGGCGGAGGATGGCCTGGCCCGCTCGGCGGACGTCTTCCTGGAGGAGCATGCCTTCGACCTGGGGCGCGGGCGCCGCTACCTGGAGCGCGCCCGCGAACTGGGCCTGCGGCTGCGGGTACACGCCGAGCAGTTCGCTCCCCTCGGCGGTGCGCGTCTGGCCGTCGAGCTCGGGGCCGATTGCGCCGACCACCTGGAGGCCCTGAGCGAGGAGGACGCCGGACTCCTGGCCGCCTCTCCGACCTTTGCCGGTCTCCTGCCGGCGGTGCCCCACTTCCTGCGCCAGGAGGCCGACGCCCCCGCCCGCCTTCTCCTCGATGCCGGCGCGCGCTGGTTCGTGGCGACGGACTTCAACCCGGGCTCCTGCTACACCCCGAGCCTTCCGGAAGCCATCCACTTCGCGCGCCTGCGCCTGGGCCTGAGCGTGCGCGAGGCCCTGGCCGGGGCGACCTGCCTGGCGGCGGCGAGCCTCGGCTGGGAGGGGCGGAAGGGGGTGTTGCGGCCGGGGGCCGACGCCGACCTCGTGGTCCTGGATCTCCCCCGGGTCGAGGGCCTGGGTTACGCCTTCGGGGAGAATCCCGTGCGCCATGTGGTGCTGGGCGGGCGGGTCGCCGTGGAGGACGGATGCCTCGCCCTCTGAGGGCCGCACCCTTCCTGGCGGCGGCCGCCGCTCTGGTCCTGGGCGCCTGGTCCGCGCCCGGACCCCGGGTCCAGGCCCGGCGTCTGGCCCTTCTCGAGGCACCCGAGGGCGTGGACGCCCCCGCCTTCCTGGAGCGCCCGTCCCCGGAGGGCGGTCCTCAGACCTGGCTCCTCGTGCGCCAGGGCGAGGCCCTGCGCGCCCTGCCCCTCGGCTCCGAACCCCTGGCCCAGGAGGCGGGGCCGCCGCCGGAGGATGTTCCCGCCGTGCTCGCCGGAGCCGCCGCCCGCCCGGGCCGCATGCCCCCTCCGGGTGAGACCTGGGATGCGCCGGAGTGCGGGGAGTCCTGGCTCCTGCAGGACTCCACCGAGGAGCCCCTGGGCTGGTCTCCGTCCTGGGCCCGCGGCCCGGATGGCGGCCTGCACCTCGCCTTCGACCGTCTCGAGGCGGACGGCCGCTACGCCGTGGTGCACCGCGACCCGGCCGGCCGGGAGACGGTCCTGCCGCGGGGGGCCGTTCACGCCTTCCACCCGAGCCTGGCCGCCGCCCCCGACGGGCGGCTCTGGCTGGCCTGGGACGAGGCGCCGGAGGACTGGGGACGGCGCAACGAACTGCACCGCGAGCGCCGCCTGGCCCTGGCCACCCGCGCTCCCGAGGGCGGCCCCTGGGTCCGCGTGCAGGCTCCGGAGCCGGCCCTGCCCGAGGCGGCGGGCTTCGAGGAGCGGCCGCGGCTCGGCGTGGACGCCCGCGGGCGCCTGTGGCTCTTCACCCGCCTCTTCTGGGAGGATCTGGCCTGGCGGGTCCGGAGCCAGCTGCCGCTTACGGGCTGGACCGGACGGCTCCGGGTCCTGACCGCGGAGGGCTGGACCCGGCCCCAGGCCCTGCCGGACTCGAGCGGCGGCGGCGTCGCCACCGTCGCCCTCCTGCCGCGGCCGGGTGGAGAGGTCCTGGCGGCCTGGAGCACCGACGGCCGCGGCGAGCGGGTCCAGGAGATGCTGCCCTGGGAGACCTGCGTCCTGAAGCGGCCGCGGGTCCTCCTCTTCCGTCTCGAGCTGGAGGCGCCGGGGCCGGCGCAGCCGCCGGAGCCCGAGGCGGCGCCGCCCCGACCGGCGCTCCTGCCGCCGCCGGCGCGGGATCCCGACCCCGCTCTGGTGCCGCCGGGCCATGTGCGGCTGTGGGGCGACCTCCACCGCCACACGGACCTCTCGCGTTGCGCCGCCAGCCGTGACGGCACCCTTTCGGACCAGTACCGCTACGCCTGGGATCTGGCCGGCCTGGACTTCGTGGCCATCACCGACCACTACCAGCACCTGAATCGTGCCGCCTGGGCGGCGGAGATGCGTGCCCTCGGGCGCTTCCACCGGCCGGGCCGCCGCCTGGCCCTGCCGGCCTTCGAGCAGACCCACCCCAGCCTCGGCCACCGCAACCTCTTCAGCGCCGATCCCGAGGCGGCCCGGGACGCTCCCTTCGCCCTGGGGCCGCCAGAGGACCCCCTGCGTGCCTTCGACGGCGAGGACTGGATGGCCATTCCCCATCAGCTGGCCCACGCCGGTTCGCTCTACCGCTGGCCGCCGGAGGCTGCGGTGCCGCACCCCGTCGTCGAGCTGTACCAGGGCAACCGTGGTTCTTTCGAAGCGCCCGGCGCGCCCCTGCACAGCTTCCAGGCCGATCCCGCCGCGCCCCATGCCCTCGACTGGCTGCGCGAGGGCCGGCGCTTCGGCTTCGTCGCCGCCTCGGACCACGTGGCCAACGGCCGGGCCTTCACCGCCGCCCTCGTGCGCGAGCGCAGCCGGGAGGGGGTCCTCGAAGCCCTGCGCGCGCGCCGGACCTATGCCGCGAGTGCGCCCATGGCCCTGGATCTGCGTCTGGGGGCGCTCCTTCCAGGACAGCGCGGCTCGGTCCCGGGAAACGCCGCGGCGGTGCTCCGCTTCGACGCCGGCGCCCCCCTGGCGCGCGTGGTCTGGATCCGCAACGGCCGGGTGGTTCAGGTGGACGCCGGGCCGCCCTCGGATCCCGAGCTCCTCATGGTGCGGGTAGGGGAGGCGCGGCGCTCCCGGAACCTCCGCCTCGAGGTGACGGACGGGATCCTCGGCGAGCCCCTGCCCTTCGCCTTCGAGGACGGCGACCACCTGCGCCTGGCGGAGGCAGAGCGTGTCGCCTTCCACACGGAGCTCGGCTCCCGCGACCAGGACGGTCTGGTGATCCCGGCGCGGCTGCCGGAGGGGGCGCGGCTGCGGGTGACGAGCCGGGGCGAATCCCGGGAGGTGGAGCCCGCCGCGCTGCGCCGGGAGCCGGCGCGCTTCCTCTTGAAGTACCTGACGGTGGAGCTGCGCCTGGACCCGCCGGCCCTGGGCCTCGAGCGTGGGGAGCTCCGCTACCGGCCGCCCGCCGACGATCCCTGGCGGGCCGGCGACTGGCTCTACCTGCGTCTGGTGCGCCTGGACGGGGAGGTGGCCTGGACCTCGCCGGTCTGGATCGACGCATCCGGCGAGGGCGGTTAGGCTCCGCCCGGTCCGGCCCTTGCCGGTCCCTCCCGAGCCCATGGATCCGGTCCTCGTCGTGGACGCCGTGCGCACGCCCATCGGGCGTTTCGGCGCTTCCCTGGCGGCGCTGCCTGCCGTGGCCCTGGGCGAAGCGGCGGTGCGCGGCCTGCTCCAGCGGATTCCCGGCCTGGAGGAGGGCGGAGAGGGCGCCGTGGACCTCCTGTGCTTCGGCCACGCCCGGCAGGCGGGCTGCGGTCCGAATCCCGCACGGCAGGTGGTGCGGCGCGCCGGCCTCGGGGACGCCACGCCGGCTCTGACCGTCAACCAGGCCTGCGCCTCCGGCCTCCAGGCCCTGCAGCTCGCCGCCGACGCCTTGCGCCTGGGCCGAGCCCGGGTGGCGGTGGCCGGGGGCATGGAGTCCATGTCCCGGGTGCCCTTCCTCCTGGACCGCATGCGGGAGGGCTACCGCCTCGGTGACGCGGCGGTGGTGGATGCCATGTACCGCGACGGCTTCCTCTGCCCCCTGGCGGACATGGTCATGGGGGAGACCGCCGAGCTCCTCGCACGGGAGCGCGGGATCTCCCGCGAGGAGCAGGACCGTTTTGCCCTGGAGAGCCAGCAGAAGGCGGCCCGGGCCCTGGAGGAGGGCCGTTTCCGGGAGGAGATCGTCCCGGTGACGGTGCCGGCGCGGAAGGGCGGCGCGACCGAGGTCGCCGCCGACGAGCACCCGCGGCCCTCGACCACCCTGGAGAAGCTCGGCCGTCTGCCTCCGGTCTTCGATCCCGGGGAGGGGACGGTGACCGCCGGCAACTCGAGCGGCATCACCGACGGAGCGGCGGCCCTGCTCCTGACCACGGCCTCGGAGGCCGAACGCCGCGGCTGGGAGCCCCTGGCGGTCTTCGAGGCCGCGGCCCTGGCCGGCTGCGATCCCCGGCGCATGGGCCTGGGGCCGGTGCCGGCGACCCGGCGGCTCCTGGAGGGCACCGGCCTCGGCCTCGAGGACTTCGATCTGGTGGAGCTGAACGAGGCCTTCGCCGCCCAGGTCCTGGCCGTTCTCCAGGACCTGCCCCTGGAGCGGAGCCGTCTGAACGTCCTCGGCGGCGCCATCGCCCTGGGCCATCCCATCGGCTGCACCGGCGCGCGGATCGTCGTCACCCTGCTGCACGAGATGCGCCGCCGGCAGCTCCGCCGGGGACTCGCTACCCTATGCGTTTCCGGAGGCCTCGGCATGTCCGCGGCCTTCCGGCGTCCCTGAGTGCCTGCCATGCCCTCCGGCCTTCTTCTCACCGTCCTCCTCCTGCCTGCCGCCGGCGCCGGGCCCCGCGTCGAGGCGGAGGCCTTCCTGGTGCCTGCGGGACCGGCGCCCGTGACCGTGGTCTTCGAGGGCGGGGACGGACAGTCCTTCCACCCGTCCTGGATCCAGCCCTCGGCCTGGGCCCTGCGCGACGCCGCCGGCAGGATCCATCCCTTCCCGGGCCTCGACGAGGGTGCCTTTCCCGACGGTGGCGATCCCTGGCCCCTGCCCGAGGGCGCCCAGGTGCGGCGTCGTTTCGATCTCGGGCCGGTGCTTCCGGAGTGCGCTGCCGGCGCGGCCGAGCTGCTGTTCCGGGAGGCCGCCGAAGCGCCGTGGAAGACCGTGGGGAACCTGCGCATCGCCCGGCTCCTCAAGAAGGGCGAGGTCGCCTTCGAGGACGCCCAGGCGGTGTCCGATGCCGCCCTCGCGAGCTACCTGGTCGAGATGGATCTGAGCGTCGGCGGCGAGCCGGTCGGCGCGGTGCTCCTGGAGTTCTGGCCGGAGAAGGCTCCGAAGACGGTGCGCAACTTCCTGCGCTACTGTGCCGAGGGTTTCTACGACGGCCTTGGCTTTCACCGGGTCATCGCCGGCTTCATGATCCAGGGCGGCGATCCCCAGGGCACCGGCCGCGGCGAGGGTCCGTACGGACGCATCCCGGGCGAGTTCAGCCGCGAGCCGAAGTACGCCCACCGGCGCGGGGTGATCTCCATGGCCCGCTCGCAGCATCCGGACTCGGCCTCCTGCCAGTTCTTCATCTGCCACGCCGACGCCCCGCACCTGGACGGGAAGTACGCAAGCTTCGGCCGGGTCCTGCGTGGCATGGAGGCGGTGGACGCGGTGGCCGCAGTGCCCGTCGGCGGGCCGCAGCGCTCCACCCCTGAGAAGCCCTGCCGCATCGAGGCGGTGCGCGTCTACCGGGTGGATTGACCGCGCTCCCTTCTTCCTCTCCGCGATCCGCCCTTCCCGCTCCCCCGGCGAACCCGTAACGATGAGCGACCTCGGCTCCCCCCACACCCTGGACGACGCTGAACTGGCCCGGGTCCGCGCCGACCTGGACCTCGAGATCGGCGGCGAGCCCGCCGGCCGTCTGAGCCTGCGCTTCTGGCCCGAGACCGCTCCGGCGACGGTGCGCAACTTCCTGCGCTACTGCGCCGAGGGCTTCTACGACGGCCTCGGCTTCCACCGGGTCATCGAGGGCTTCATGATGCAGGGCGGCTGCCCCCTGGGGACCGGCTCCGGCTCCGGACCCCACGGGACCATCCCGGGCGAGTTCTCGACCGATCCCGCGCGCAGCCACCGGCGCGGGGTGATCTCCATGGCGCGTTCGAGCGACCCGGACTCGGCCTCCTGCCAGTTCTTCATCTGCCACGCCGACGCTGGTTTCCTGGACGGCCAGTATGCTGCCTTCGGCGAGGTCGTGGATGGCATCGAGGTGGTGGACCGGGTGTGCGCGACGCCCTGCGGCCCGGGTGGTGACGGCGCGCGCAGCCGGCCCCTGGCCCCGGTCCGGATCGCCGGCGTGCACCTGCGCCTGGCCGGAACCGAGGAGGAGAAGGAAGGATGAGCGAACAAAGCCCTGCGGCCGCCGGGGAAGGCGGCGAGATCATCGAACTGCAGCACCTCGAAGTCGGCTTCGAGGAGGGCATCGCCCGGGTCGTCATCCAGCGGCCGAAGGCCCTGAACGCCCTGAATACCGAGGTCCTCGTGGAACTGGACCTGGTCCTGGACGAACTGGCCGTGGACGAGACGGTGCGGGTCATCGTGCTCTCGGGCGGCGGCGACAAGGCCTTCGTGGCCGGCGCCGACATCGCCGAGATGGCCGAGATGGAACCCCTGGAGGCGCGGGCCTTCAGCCGCATGGGCCAAGCGGTCCTGGACCAGATCGAGGGCTGTCCGAAGCCGGTGATCGCCATGATCCAGGGCTACGCCCTGGGCGGCGGCCTGGAGCTGGCCCTGGCCTGCCACCTGCGCGTGGCTTCGACGGCGGCGAAGCTGGGCCTGCCCGAAGTCGGTCTTGGTCTGATTCCCGGCTTCGGCGGCACCCAGCGCCTCATGCGCCTGGCCGGCGCCGGCGTAGCTCGGGAGTGGGTCCTGACCGCCGAGCACTTCCCGGCCGAGGAGGCCTGGCGGGTGGGCATCGTCAACCGGCTCTTCGCCCCGGAGGAGCTCGAGGAGGGCACCCTGGCCCTGGCGCGGCGCATTGCCTCCCAGGGCGGCGCCGCCCAGGCCCTGGCCCTGGAGGTCATGCGCCGCGGCCTGGAGACCGGCCAGGGCGAGGGCGAGAACACCGAGTCCGACGCCTTCGGCCTGGTCTTCGCGACGAAGGACCGGCACGAGGGCATCCGCGCCTTCCTGGAGAAGCGGAAGCCTTCCTTCCAGGGGCGCTGAGCGCCCGCGCCGGCAGGACTACAATGCGCGGCCCTGCGGAGCCGTCCCGGCCCGCCGGGCCGCTTCCGCATTCCAGCCTCCCGTCTACCCCCGATGCACCAGGACCTCGTCATCGTCGGCGGTGCCCGTACCGCCATGGCCGAGTACGTCGGCACTCCGGGCTACGGCCTGTTCAAGGACGTCGGCGCCAACCAGCTCGGTGCCTACGCCATCCAGGGCGCGCTGGAGCGCTCCGGCGTCCCCGGCGAGGCCATCGAGCAGGTCTTCATGGGCAACGCTCTCCAGACCGAGGCCGGGGCCATCTACGGCGCACGCCACGCCGCCCTGAAGGCGGGCCTCGACCAGAGCCTGCCGGCCCTGACCGTGAACCGGCTCTGTGGAAGCGGGATCCAGTCCATCGTCTCCGCCTGCCACACCCTCCTGGCCGGCGAGGCCGAGGTCTGCGTGGCCGGCGGCATGGAGAACATGAGCCAGGCACCCCATGTCCTGCGCGGCGCCCGCGAGGGCTTCCGCCTGGGTGCCAACCCGCCCCTGAACGACTACCTCTTCGAGTCCCTGCTGGACCCCTATTGCGGCTTCTTCATGGCCCAGACCGCCGAGAACCTGGCGCGGGACTTCGGCATCAGCCGGGAGGACCAGGACGAGTATGCCCTGCGCAGTCACCGCCTGGGGGCGGCCGCGGTCCAGAACGGGACCTTCGCCGAGGAGATCGTTCCGGTCCAGGTCAAGCGCGGCCGTGAGGAGGTGGAGGTCGCCATTGACGACCACATCAAGCCCGATACCAGCCTCGAGGCCCTGAGCCGCCTGCGCCCGGCCTTCGGCAAGGACGGGACGGTGACCGCCGGCAACGCCTCGGGGATCGTGGACGGGGCCGCAGCCTTGATCGTGACCACGGCGGGACGGGCGCGCCGCGAGGGCTGGCGGATCCGCGCCTGGATCCGCAGCTGGGGACTGGCCGGCGTGGACCCTGCGCGCATGGGGATCGGGCCGGTGCCCGCCATCCAGCAGGCCTGCGAGCGCGCCGGGATCACCAAGGACCAGGTGGACTTCTTCGAGATCAACGAGGCCTTCGCTGCCCAGTATCTGGCGGTGGAGAAGGCCCTGGAACTGGACCGGGACAAGTGCAATGTCAACGGCGGCGCCGTCGCCATTGGCCACCCCCTGGGCGCCACCGGCACACGGCTGGTCCTGACCCTCTACCACCAGCTGGAGCGCGCCGGAGCGCGCTTCGGCATGGCCTCGGCCTGCATCGGCGGCGGCCAGGGCATTGCCATGCTCGTGGAGCGGGGCGAGGGCTGAGGCGCGGCGACCGATGAGCCAGGCCTGGCCGCCCGCGGAGGTCCGCCTCAGTCCCGGCAAGCGGGTCCTGTTCCTGACCAAGGACCTGGACCTGATCCGCAAGCAGCTCTACGAGGGGCTGGACCTGCGAATGGAGGACCTGAGCGTTGAGGACCTCCTGGACGACATCAACACCGATGTCATGACGCCGGCCTGGGTCTGCTTTCACCACCGGCCGGAGGACATCGCCCTGAACGCCTACGCCGGCCTCATGCACGAGGGAGAGCGGGTGTTCCGGGAGCGGGCGCTGATGGATGGCAACTTCGAGGTCATCGTCAGCGGTTACCGCAAGGGCACCGGGAGCAGCCGCGAGACCGCCCCGCAGGCGGAGCGCTGGTGCGGCATCCGCATCGTCATCGCCGCCAGCTTCGCGCCCATCCACGAGCGCAACAACATCAATCTCGGGCAGTTGATGGGGGACCACGAGCAGCTGAAGCGGCTGCAGGCCGGAGAGGCCATCCCCCTGGAGGAGTTCACGTCCCGCTACGATCCGGTCACGCGCCTGATCCTGGAGAGCGGCGGCCTGTTCCCCTTCACCCGGCGCCTGCAGGCCGGGGAGATCGAGGTGCCGTTGCCGGAGACCGGGCCGCGGCCGATGACGATGTTCGAGAAGATTATCGCCTCGAAGCTCGTCGGGCGCGGGAAGGAACCGCGCCATGTGAAGCCCGGGGATGCGGTCCTGGCCGAGGTGGACGGCGGTTACAGCCACGAGTTCACCACCGCCCAGGTCCATACCTTCCTGCAGCAGGAGTTCGGCGAGGACTACCGGGTGTGCAACCCCGAGAAGCTGGCGGTCTTCGAGGACCACCTGCTTTACGCCGACGGCGTGCCGCGGATGCAGCCCTTCGCCGACCGCATCCAGACGCTGCGCAACCTGCAGCGGGAGTTCCAGCGGCACACCGGCGTCCGCGACTACAGCGCCCGTGAGGGTATCAGCCCCGGCATCTGCCACCAGGTGGCGCGTGAGGAGTTCATTGATCCGGGCGACTTCATCCAGGCCACGGACAGCCACACCTGCATGGGCGGCGGCAACAACGCCCTGGCCTACGGCGTCGGCGCCACGGAGTACGCAGCCCTCGCCCACAGCGGCTTCACTTTCGTGCAGGTCCCGGAGTCCATCCGCTTCGAACTGACGGGGGAGCTGCCGGAGAACTGCACGGCCAAGGACGTCATGCTCTGGATCCTCCTGCACTACGCGCGTCAGGAGGCGACCCTGGACCGGTGCATGGAGTTCGGCGGACCCGGCCTGTCCGCTCTGTCCATGGACGAGCGCGCCACGCTCTGCAACATGGCCACGGAGTGCACCGCGAAGACCGGGATCTGCGAGGCCGACGAGCGCACCCTGGAGTGGCTCCTGGAGCGGCGTCCCGGGCGGACCGCCGAGGAGCTGCGGGTGCGCTTCGTGTCCCCCGACCCGGATGCCGAGTACCCCGGCGGTGTCCACCTCATCGACCTGTCGCGGATCGAGCCCATGGTCGCCGATCCGGGGGATCCGGATCGCGGCATCCCGAGCGACCCGACCAACGGCCGCCGGATTCGCGAGCTGGGGGAGGTCCCCATCGACATCGCCTACGGCGGATCCTGCACCGCCGGCAAGATCGACGACTTCGCCTTCTATGCCCGGGTCGTCCAGGAGGCGGTGGACGCCGGCCTGAAAGTGGCCGAGGGCGTCGAGTTCTACATCCAGTTCGGAAGCCTCGAGGTCGAGCGCTACGCCCGCGAGCGCGGCTGGGTGGAACTCTTCGAGAAGGCTGGAGTGCGCGTCATCCACCCGGGCTGCGGCGCCTGCATCGGCTGCGGGCCCGGCGTCAGCCACTCGCCGGAGCAGGTCACGGTGAGCGCCATCAACCGCAATTTCCAGGGCCGGAGCGGCCCCGGCAGACTGTACCTGGCCTCGCCCCTGACTGTGGCTGCCTCGGCCTTCACCGGCCGCATCACCGCCTGGACGCCGGGCCTCTTCGCCCGTCGCGGCCAGCCGGTCTCCGCCCCTGAGCCGACATGAGCACAACCCACCGCATCGCCGTCATCGCCGGGGACGGAATCGGCCCCGAGGTCACCCGGGAGGGCCTGCGCGTCCTGCGCGCCGCTGCCGAGCACTTCGGCTTCGGCATCGAGGTCACGGAGTACCCCTTCGGTACCGAGCACTGGCTGGAGACCGGAGAGATCTTTCCGGATCCGGCCTTCGAGGAGGTGCAGCAGCACGACGCCTGCTTCCTCGGCGCCATCGGCGATCCGCGGGCGCCGGTCGGCCTCATCGAGCGGGGCATCATCGGCCACCTGCGCTGGGATCTGGACCTCTACGTCAATCTGCGGCCCATCAAGCTCTACGATGCACGCTTCTGCCCTCTCAAGGACAAGGGGCCGGAGGACGTGGACATGGTGATCGTGCGCGAGAACACCGAGGACGCCTATGTCCAGCAACCGGTGTTCGAGAACCAGGGCACGCCCGAGGAGAAAGCCATGCAGCCGATGGTCTACACGCGCAAGGGAACCGAACGGATCATCCGCTTCGCCTTCGACCTGGCGCGTACCCGGCCGCGCAGGCAGCTGACCCTGATCGACAAGGCCAACGCCGTGCGCGCCCAGGATCTGTACACGCGGGTCTTCGAGGAGGTCGCCCAGGAATACCCGGAAGTCAAGACCGATCACGCCTACATCGACGCCGCCTGCATGTGGATGGTGAAGAACCCCGAGTGGTTCGACACGGCGGTCACCACCAACCTGTTCGGAGACATCATCACCGACCTCGGAGCCATGATCCAGGGCGGCATGGGTATCGCCGCCTCGGCCAACCTGCATCCGGGCCGTTTCGGCATGTTCGAGCCGATCCACGGCAGCTTCCCCAAGGCCGCCGGCAAGAACACCGCCAACCCCCTGGCCAGCATCGCCGCCTTCGGAATGATGCTGGACTGGCTGGGGGAGAAGGAGGCCGCCGCCGCAGTCGAGGCGAGCATCGCCGACCTGCTGCAAGGCGGCCGGATCCGCAGCCTCAAGGCCGGCGCCCATGCGACGGACGAGATCGGGGACATGGTCCTCGAACGGCTGGCGGCGGTGAATGCCTGAGGGCGGCGGCGCGTCGCTACGGCGCGCCCGGCGGCGGGAGTTCGTCCTCCTCTTCGTCCTCCTGCCTCTCGGGCCGGTCCTCCTGCGGCCGTGGATGGGGGTCCTCCTGATCCCCCTCCTGCTCACGGCCGGTGTCCTGGCCTTGCGGGTGCTTCTGCGAGACTCCGCCTTTCCGCGGCGCCACCTGGGACGGGGCTGGGGTGCGCCGCTCCTGGACCGGCGCACTCTCGCAGCCGTGGCGGCCGGCGCTGCGCTTCTCGCCCTGGCCCTGGCCTTGCTGGCGCCCGAACGCCTCTTCCGGCTGCCGCGGGAGGAGCCCGTCCTCTGGCTCCTGGTCTCGGCCCTCTACCCCCTGGCCTCGGTCCTGCCCCAGGAACTCCTGTTCCGGGTGTTCTTCTTCCACCGCTATCGGGTTCTCTGGCCTTCCCTTGGGGTGCGCATCGCCGTGAGTGCTGTCGTCTTCGCCTGGGCCCACCTCTTCTTTGGCAACGCCGTGGCCCCTCTTCTGAGCCTGGCCGGGGGGCTCTGGTTCGCCGCCGACTACGCCCGCCATGGCTCCCTCCTGCGCCTGGCCTGCTTGCACGCCCTCTGGGGCGAGCTTCTCTTCCTCCTCGGCTACGGGGAGTGGTTCCTGGGCCGCTACCCTGGCTGAGCATGCCCTGGCTCACCCTGGTCCGGCACGCGAAGTCCTCCTGGGAGCAGGAAGGTCTGGACGACCACGAGCGGCCCTTGAACCGGCGCGGCCTGCGCACGGCGCCGCGCATGGGAGAGTATCTGCGCGGCTTTGAACCGCCGGTGGACCTGTTCTGGAGCAGTACGGCCCGGCGCGCGCAGGAGACCGCCGAGCTCCTGCGCGAGTCCCTGGGGAGCAGGGCGCCCCTGCGCCTGGACCGCCGCCTCTACCTGGCGCCTCCGGAGGGGATCCGCGACCTTGTGTCCGGACTGGAAGAGGAACAGGAGGCGCCCGGCCATGTCCTCCTCGTGGCCCACAATCCCGGCCTCGAGGTCCTCGTCAGCGCCCTGGCCGGGCGGCCGGTTCCCTTCCCGACCTGCGCCGCCGCCCGTATCGAGCTGCCCCGGGCCTGGGAGGACCTGGGGGCCGGCCGCGCCCGGCTCGTCGAGCTGGCGCGGCCGCGGGAGGTCCTCGGCGATTCCGGCTGAGGACCGTAGCGGCCCGGCTCAGCGGACCCGGAACTTGAGGACGTAGACCGAGTTCGGCTCCATGCTGAAGCGCAGGACGCCGTCCTCGAAGGCGATCCCGGCCTCCTCGGCGGACTCCGACTGGACGGTGGCCGCGGGCAGGGCGTTGAGGTCGTCGGCGTGGAGCAGGCGGCCCTCTTCCAGGGCGTTGTCCAGGACCCCCCAGGCCTCGATGGCCAGGTACTCGCTCAGGCCCAGGAGTTCCCCGAGCTCTTCGGCGTTCTCCGGGAAGTCCTCGATGTCGTCGTAGTCCGGGACATCGGTGATGCCCTCCTCGGCCAGGAAGGCCACCGTCTCGTCGTAGGCGTACTCCTTGGCCTCGTCTTCGGCCCACTCCAGGGTCGGCAGGAACTCCTCGCGCCGGTCGGCAGGGTTGTTGCGGGCCGAGTCGAAGCGCCAGACCTCGCCGAGGCGGATGGAGGAGGCGCCCTCCAGGACGATCTCGACCTCGCGCGGGTTGGCTTCCACGACCTGCGCCTCGAGGGCCAGGGCGTAGACCTCCAGAGCCACCGCAGCCTCCCACTCCTCCAGGCCGACGGCGACCAGGGTCTGTTCGCTGAGGGTTCCGTACTCTTCGAAGGCGTCCTCGACGGCCGACCAGAGGACGCCGGGCTGGGCCCCGCGCTCCTTGCAACCTTCGGCCCAGACCCACTCGGCGTCCACCGTGTCCCAGCCGACGAACAGGACGCCGAAGCGGTCGGCGCGGAAGGCGCTCACCCCGAGGCCCCACTCGTTGAGGGGGTACTCGACCTCGACCGCGGGCAGCGCCGCCGCCTGGCGCAGGCCTTCCAGGAGCCGGTACACCGGCTTGTAGATGCCGTGCAGGGTCATCAGGCCCGGGGCACCGAGCAGGAAGTCCGAGGTTCCGAACTGCTGGTCCACGTCCTGGAGCTGGAAGAAGATCTGCCCGTCCAGATCGCCGCGGATGGCGGCGTCGATGACGTTCAGGGCCATGGCCGCGGCGTGACTCCGGTCCAGGTCGCCGGCCTCCGGATTGTTGAAGCTGGAGGGTGCCAGGTTCCACTCGCTCACGATCCGGAGGACGTCCTGCAGCCCGTAGGCGTCGAGGCGCTCCTGCAGCTGCTCGTAGACGTCGTAGTAGCGGATCGCACCGCCGAGGTCGTAATGGTGCCAGGAGACGAACTCCAGGGGCGCCTCCCGGGCGATGGCCGCGTCCACGAACTCCAGGAGGAAGGGTTCCTCGCCGTCGAAGGTCGAGGTGGCTCCGGCCAGCGCCGGGCCGCCGATCCGGAACGCGCGCTCCGGAAAGGCCTGGTCCAGGGCCTGGGCGGCGACGGCGTAGAGTTCTTCATACTCTTCCTGGGTGCCGCTCCACCACTCCGCGCGCTCCGGCTCGTTCCAGATCTCGACGTAGTCCGGCAGGAGTCCGGACTCCTCTTCGCACTCCTGGAGAACCGCCACCACCCGGTCCGCCCATTCCTGGAGGTCGGAGGGCACGGAGCGGGCATAGGCATCGAGCGTTCCCTCGGCCTCGTCCTCGAACTGCGTCGCCAGATCGAAGGGCGTGCCCACGACCGTGAGCCAGGCCTGCATGCCCAGATCCTCGACGAGTTGCAGGTTCTCGGCGAGACTGCCCGCGAGATTCGGCAGATCCATCTGGATCTGCAGGCGGTAGAGGCCGCCGTAAGAGGGTTGCTCGCCGGCGTAGAGCTGGCCGCTGCGAGAGGTCCGGTAGGCCTCGACGAAGCCTTCGACCCGTTCCCGGGGCGGCGGCAGGGTGCGGTCCAGGCGGACCACGACCGGTCCTTCGCCGATGGCTGCCACGCTCTTCTCCTGGGGAGCCGGCGTGGCGGAGCTCAGAGGGGAGGAGAGAAGGAGGAGCCCGAGCGCGAGCCGCCCGGCCCAGGATGCCTGGTGTTGCATGGTATGGCTGTTCCCGATCCCGTTCCGCGGCCGGGCCGGTATCGCCCGTCCCGCGGTGTTCGCCTCCTTTGCGGACCCGGAGCGGCCGGGATGAGACCGGTCAGGCCGAACGGAGGCGGGGCCGTGACCTGTCACGGAGGTCCCCGGGAAGTCCCGCCGGGGCAGGTCACGGCTCCGCCTCCGCCAGGTGCGGCCGGAAACAGCGAGCGGGGAGCCGCCGGCGGCCGCTCCCCGCTCTGCCGAGACTCCCGAACTCAGGAGCCGACCGTGTACTCGATGACGATCACACTGTCCGGTTCCATGCTGAAGAACAGGGTCTGTCCACCCCAGCCGACTCCGGCGCCGACGGAGTCGGTGGCGACGAGGGTCGCCGCCGGCAGGGCGTTCAGTTCATCGGCACGGGCGATGCGGGCGGTCCAGAGCGAGTTCTCCCACAGGAACCAGGCCTCCTCGGCCAGGTCCAGGTCGATGCCGAGCCAGGCGGCAAGACCCTCGGCCGAGTCCGGGAACTCGCCCTCGCCGAGGTCCTCGTAATCCGGCATGTCCACGCCCTCACCGGCCAGAAAGGCCTGCAGGTCGCCGTAGGAGATCTCCTGGGCCTCGGCCTCCGCCCACTCGAGCAGGGGCAGAAACTCGTCGCGCCGCGCAGCAGGGTTGTTGTTCTCGGCGTCGAAGCGCCAGACACGGTCAATGGAGAGCGAGCTGACGCCGGGCATGTGGAGCTCGACACTCCGCGGGTTCTCCTCCAGCCACTCGGCCTCGACCGCCAGGGCATAGACCTCGGCCCCGGCCTCGGCTTCGTAGGGGGTCAGGCCGGCGAGCTCCAGGTTCTCGGCGTTCACCTCCATTTCCGCGGCCAGGAGCGCCTCGACGGCGTCCCAGACGCGCTGCGCGCCGATTCCGCGCTCGCGGCAGGCCTCGGCCCAGATCCACTCGCTCTCGATGGTATCCCAGCCCACCAGGACGGTGCCCTTGCGGGCGGGCGCGTCGTAGAAGGCCAGGACGCCCAGCCCGTACTCGTTGTCCGGGTACTTCACCTCGGCTTGCGGAGTGCCGGCGAGGCTGCGGAGGAACTGGAAGACCTGCCAGACGGGTTTGTGGATTCCGTGGAGCGTGACCATCCCGTTGGCGCCGATCAGGAAATCCGAGGTCCCGAACTGGTTCTCCTTGTCCTGCAGCAGGAAGAAGCAGTGACCGTCGAGCTGCCCCTGGGCGACGGTATGGAGGATGTTCAGGGCCAGAGCCGCGGGGTGGGAACCGTCCAGTTCCTGGGCGTAGGGGTTGCCCTGGTTGCTCGGGTAGACGTTCCACTCCGAGAGGATCTGCTCGGTGTCGTGGAAGCCGTTGCGGTGCAGGGCCGCCTCGACCAGGGGATACTCCTCGTAGTAGCGCACCGCCCCGCCGACGTCGTAGTGGTGCCAGGAGACGAAATCCAGGGGCAGGGCCATGGCGCCGGCGGTATCGATGAGGCTCAGGACCAGGGACTCGCTGCCGCCGACCGTAGAGCGGATGCTCGCCAGCCCCGGTCCGCCGATCTTGAAGCCCCGCGACGGGAAGACCAGGTCCAGGGTCCGGGAGGTCACGCTGTACAGCTCCAGATACTCGTCGCGCGTTCCGGTCCACCACTCGTAGCGGTCGGGCTCGTTCCAGATCTCGACGTAGTCCGGGACCAGGCCGTAATCGTCGCGAAGCTCGCGCAGGGCGTCGGCCACGCGGTCGGCCCACTCCTGCATGTCGAGGGGCACCGAACGCGCCCAGGGCGGCAGGTCGCCGAGTTCGGGCCCGTCCCACTCCGTCGCCAGGTCCCAGGGGGTGCCGACGATGGTGAGGAGCGTTCGCATGCCACGCTCCTCGGCCTCGCCCAGGGTGCGCAGGCCGTCGCTGGCGGGATCGTAGCCGTCCATCCGCATGATCCCGCGCTGCAGCCCCCCGAGGGTGCCGCCCTCGAGGTACAGATCGAGGGCGCCGTCAGAGACCGCGGGGTTCACGACCCCTTCGAGCATGCCGCCCGGAGGGGCCAGGGCGTGGCCCAGGTTCAGGGTGATGGGCTCGGGACTGGCCGGCTGGACCGTGCGTTCACTCTCCTCGTAGTCCACGTCCGCGTCGCCCGGAAGCGTGCCCTGGGCGTGGAGCAGGGGGAGAGGCAGGAGCAGGCTTGTCAGCAGTGCGGCGTACAGCCGCCCTCGGCGGAGACTCGTAGAGATCATGGGGGCCGGGGTGCCCGGGACCCTGAGAGGCCCGCGGGACTCAGGGTGTGAGGATTCAGGGACGGCGCAGGGGGATGCGCCGCAGGGGGAGGGGCCGGCCAGGGGGACCGGCCGCCGGCCGGGAGGCCAGCACCCTCCAGCCTAGGGGGCCATCCGCGGGGAACGCAAGAGATGCCGGCCCCGGGGGCCCGTGGATTTCCGGAGGAAGATCCTGTCCCGCCCGGTCTCCGTGGGGAAGGGAGGGCTCTGGCTTCCTTAGCAACTTCCTAGGGGGCCGGATGCGGCTCGGCAGGCGCCGGGGGCCTTCTTCCCCGTGGGAATCCCTTCCGACTCCCTTCCTCCCGCCGTAGAACAGAGGCCCCCGCCATGGAGTCCCCCGCGCCCGGTCTTCCTTCCCCCTCCGCCTCGAGCCGCCGCCGCTGGCTGCGGCAGGCCGCAGGCGGCCTCGCCGTCCTGCCACTGGCCCGCTTCCAGGACCCTCCTCACCGGCCGCTGAACCTGCGTTTCGCGGTCAAGGTCGGCATGACTCCGGGGGATCTGAGCCTCGAGGAGCGCTTCCGCCTGGTCCGGGACTGCGGGTTCGACGGCATCGAGCTGGACTCGCCCAACGCCTGGACGCGGGAGGAGGTCCTGGCCGCACGCGAGGCCTCGGGCTTGCCCGTGCACGGGGTCGTGGACTCGGTCCACTGGAACCAGCGCTTGAGCCACCCTGATCCCGAGGTCCGGGCCCGGGGCGTGCAGGCCCTGCGCACTGCGATCGAGGACGCGGCGGCCTACGGCGGCGACAGCGTGCTCCTGGTGCCGGGGCGGGTGACCGGGCCGGAGGAGACCCAGGAACTCGTCTGGGAGCGCTCCATCGAGGGGATCCGGAGCGTCCTTCCCCTGGCCCGGGAGAACGCGGTCCGCATCCTCATCGAGAACGTCTGGAACGGGTTCTGCTACCGCCATGACGGTCCCTCGGACCAGGGCGCCGAACTCCTGCGGGACTACATCGACGCCATCCCGGCCCGTGCCGAGGACCGGGACCTCGTCGGCTCCTACTTCGACATCGGCAACCACCGCAAGTACGGCCGGCCGGAGGAATGGATCCGCACCCTGGGCCGGCGCATCCACAAGCTCGACGTCAAGGACTGGGGCCGCGAGCAGGGCTGGGCCCGGATCGGCGAGGGCGACGTGGACTGGCCGCGCGTGCGCGAGGCCATCGCCGCCGCCGGACTGCCCGCGGGCACCTGGGCGACGGCCGAGGTGGCCGGCGGCGGCCGCGAGCGCCTCCTGGACATCCGTGCCCGCCTGGAGCGGGTCCTCCGCCCTTGAGGCCGTGGGCGCCTTCCGGGACTTCGAGGACTTCTGGCTCTTCTACCTGGGCGAACACCGACACCCCGCCAACCGCGCTCTGCACGCCCTGGGGACCGCGGGACTGCTCCCGGCCGCCGTCCTCGGCCTCTGCCTCCACCCCGCCTGGTTCGCCGCCGGGCCGGCCTTCGCCTACGCCCTGGCCTGGACCGGCCACCTCGCCGTCGAGCGGAATCGGCCCGCCACCTGGAGGCATCCCTGGTGGAGTCTGCGCGGCGACGTCCGCATGCTCCGGCGCATGTTCGACGGCCGCCTGCGCCGGGACCTGGCCGCTCTCCCCGGCGCCGGCCCGGACCCGCCCTAGAATGGCGGTGGGACATGGCGCGTACCGTCGACCTGTACTTCCCTGCCGACGCCCGGGCCTCGGCCAACGAGGTGGTCCTGCCTGTCGCCGGCCCGCAGTTGCAGCGCCTCCAGGAGGCCATCCGCTCCCTGGGCTGGGAGCCCCGGCTTCTGAACCCGGAGGGGCCTGTGGATTCCGTTGCCCGCGGTATCGAGGTGATCCGCCGCGCCGGCGGCGAGCGTCTGCTCGTGTTCATGGCCGGCTGGACCTACCCCGATTTCACGGTCACTCCCCTGGCTCTCCTTCCGCCGGAGCTCCCCAAGCTCCTCCTCGGCTCGGCGATCCCGGACTTCCCGGGTGCGGTCGGCCTCCTGGCGGCGGCGAGCGGCCTGGAACACGTGGGGGTGCGGAGCTCGCGGCTCTTCGTCGGGGACTTCGACGAGACCGGGGAATGGCTCGATGCCCTGGGGCGCTTCCTCGAGGAGGGGAGCCTGCCGCCGCCCGCCCTGGAGACGGTGCCTGTGGAGCCCGGCGCCGAGGACCGCGAGCGCGCCCGGGCGGCGGTCCAGGCCCTGCGCGGCCGCCTGTACGGCGCCGTCGGGCCCCGTTCCATGGAGATGTGGAACAAGATCAGCGAGGCCGATTTCCTCTCGGTCTTCGGCGTGGCCCGCCTCGGTTTCGACGGCCTGCGCCTGGCGCACATGGCCGAGGCCGTGGACCGGCGCCGCGCCGAGGCGGCCGTGGACTGGCTCCTGGAGCAGGGGATGGAGCTGCGCCTGGGGGAGGACCCGGCCCGCGACCTGACCCGCGACCAGGTGGTCTTCCAGATGCAGGTCTACTTCGCCCTCCTGGAGTTGAAGGATCGCTTCGGCCTGCACTTCCTGGGCGTCCAGGACCAGCTCGACTGGATCGAGCACTACCCCGCCACCGACCTGAGCCTGGGGCTGCTCAACAACCGGTTGCGGCCGGAGGGCGACGGCGAGACCGTGGTCGCCGCCACCGAGGCCGACGACGGGGCGGCAGTGACCATGGAGCTCCTGAAGCTCCTGAACGGAGGCGAGCCGGTCGGCTTCCACGACCTGCGCTACTGGAAGGACGGCCTCTACTGGTTCGTGAACTCCGGCGCCCTGGCGCCGTACTTCGCCCAGGGCCGGCACGACAGCCTGGAGGGGGCCTGGAGTGAGCGCCAGACGCCCATGTACTTCGGAGCGGGGGGAGGCACCTGCTCGGTGGTGGTGCGGGTGCCCGGGGTCTTCACCTGGGCGCGCTTCAGCTACCGCGACCACCGTCCGTACCTCTGCGCCGGCCGCGGTCTCACCGACATCCCCGACGAGGAGCAGTGGCGGGAACGCAGCGCCCGCTGCAGCCCCGACTGGCCGCAGCACTACCTGCGCCTCTGCGGTCCGGTGGAGCAGTTCCTCAACAGCAACCACCCCATGGCCGCCCGTGGCGACCACCTCGCCGCCCTGCGGGCGGTGGCCGAGGAGCTGGGGCTTCCCTTCGAGTGCTACGACACCTGCACGCCGGCCGAGCTCGAGGCGAAGCGCACCGCCGCCACCGCCTGAGACTCAGTGTTCCGCGGCGGCGGGGAGACGCTGGACGGTCCAGCCGCGCCGGGCCAGGAGCCGGGGAAGCCCCTCCGGTCCGGCGAAGTGCAGGGCGCCAAAGGCGAAGAGGAGGCCCTGATCCGACCGCTCGCGGAGCAGGCGGTCCACCCTCTCGGCCATGCGGCGGTTGCGCTCGCCGTGGAGAGCCTCGAACCAGGCGGCCTCGACGGGGTCTGCGGGATCCACCTCGCTTCGGGCCTGCTCCCACAGCGCCGCTTCGTC
>JALUUN010000460.1 GCA_027021325.1 Planctomycetota bacterium | reverse complement strand
CCGCCTCCTGGCTCTGCACCGCCAACGCCCCGGTCGCTTCACGCACCCAGCTCGGCGGCGGCCGCGTCCTGCACCGCTTCGAGGAGACGGCGCCGCTTCCCACCTATCTCTTCGCCTTCGCCGCCGGTCCCTTCGCCGTGGTCGAGGACGAGGCCGAGGGTGGCGTGCCCCTGCGCATCCTGGTGCGGCCCTCGGAGCGGCCGAAGCTCGAGGCCGGGCGTGTCCTGGAGCTGCACCGGCGGTCGCTGCGCTGGTGCCGGCGCACCTTCGGCCGCGCCTATCCCTTCGGCAAACTCGACCTGGTCCTCTGCCCCGGCTTCCCCTACGGCGGTATGGAGCACGCCGGCGCCATCTTCTACCGCGAGAGTGCGCTTCTCGCCGACCGGCCCCTGACCGAGGTCGAGGAACTCCGGCGCAGCACCTTGATCTACCACGAGGTCGCCCACCAGTGGTTCGGCAACCTCGTGACCATGGAGTGGTTCGACGACCTCTGGCTCAAGGAGGGCTTCGCCACCCTCATGGCCTACGCCGCCCTGGACGAACTGGAGCCCGGGCGAGGGGCCTGGCTGCGCTTCCACCAGAACGTCAAGCCGCCGGCCCTGGCGGTGGACGCTTCGGCGGGCACGGTCCCGGTCTGGCAGGAGCTGCCGGACCTGGACCGGGCGCGCTCGGCCTATGGCCCCATCGTCTACAACAAGGCGCCCGCGGTCCTGCGCGAACTGCGGGCGCGGCTGGGGGCCGAGGCTTTCGACGCCGGCGTCGCTCTCTACCTCCAGCGCCACGCCTTCCGCAACGCCACCTGGCAGGATCTCGTCGCTGCCCTGGAGGAGGCTTCGGGCCGGCCGCTCGGGGAGTGGAGCGAGGCCTGGATCCTGAGCCGCGGCATGCCGCGGGTGACCCTCGAGCGCGAGGACGGCGCCCTGCTCCTGCGCCAGGTGCCCGCTGTGCCGCCGGAACAGCGCGACGGCGCCGGCCTCGGTCCGCCCTTCCGGCGCACCTGGCCGCTGGCCTTCGACCTCCTGGTCCAGGAGGCGGGCGGCGGCCGAGGTCTGCGGCGCGTGGTGCTGGAGGACGCCTCCCTGCGCCTCGATCTCGGCGCCGCCGAAGCCCCCCTCTGGATCCTCCCCAACGCCTCGGACACCGCCTGGGGCTCCTTCCCCCTGGACCCGCAGAGTGCCGCCGCTCTCCTGGAGGCGCCACCCGGCCGCGACGAGCCCTTCCTCCGGGCCCTGGCCTGGTCGGCCCTCTGGGAAACGGTGCGCGAGGCCGCCCTGGATCCGCGCGCCTTTGCCCGGGCGGTCCTCGGGGAGCTCCGGAGCGAGACGGAGCCGCCGAGCCTGGCCGCCCACCTCGGGCGGCTTCGGACCTGTCTGCGGCGCTACCTGCCGCCGGAGGAGGCCGCGCCCCTGCGGCAGGAGCTCGCCGCGCTGCTCCGCCGGCGCCTGGAGGCCGAGGCCGGCAGCCCCCTCGGTCTGCTCCTCCTCCAGGAACTGCCGGCGGTGGCGGGAGAGGAGGAACTCGCGTTCCTGGCCGCCCTGGCCCTGGGCGAGCGCCGTCTCGAAGGTCTGGAACCCGGCGCCCGGGAGCAGGCCGCGATCCTCGCCGCCCTCCTCGCCGGCCGGCACCCGCGGGCGGCCGAAGTCGAGGCCCGGCTCGAGGAGCGCGCCCGCCAGGAGGACCTCGGCCGGGAGCTCTACGCCGCCCGGGCCGCGGCCGCGGACCCCGCCGTCAAGGAGCGCTAC
>JALUUN010000459.1 GCA_027021325.1 Planctomycetota bacterium | reverse complement strand
GGGCCTGGCGGCCGGCCCTGGACAACGGCTGGATCTGGGACGACGACGCCTACGTCACGCAGAACGACAACCTCGAGGACCTGGAGGGCCTGCGCGACATCTGGCTGCGGCCGCGGTCGCTCCCCCAGTGGTATCCAACGGTCCACACCACCTACTGGCTGGAGCTGCGCCTCTGGGGGCGGACGCCGGAGGGCGGTCCCGACCCCTTCGGCTTCCACCTCGACAACGTCCTCCTCCACGCCGCCTGCGCCCTGCTCCTGTGGCGCCTTCTGCGCCGTCTCGGATTGCGCGGCGCCTTCTGGGCGGCGGCCCTCTTCGCCGTCCACCCGGTCATGGTCGAGTCCGTGGCCTGGGTGACCGAGCGCAAGAACGTCCTTTCCCTGTTCTTCGCCCTCCTCTCCGCCCATGCCTTCCTGCGCGCCGTGGGCTTCCCCGCCCGGCGCGCCGGGCCCCCGGCGCCGGGGAGGGGTGTGGAGGCCGGCGGCCTCCTCGTCCTGCGTCCCGTGCCGGCCGGCCTCTCCGCCCTGGCCTTCCTCCTGGCCCTGGGCGCAAAGACCGTGGTCGCGCCCCTGCCCCTGGTCCTCCTCCTGATTCTCTGGTGGAAGGGGCTTCGGCCGTCCCGGGGCGTCCTCCTCTTCCTCGGGGCGCTGCTCCTGGCCGGCGCCGCCTCGGGCCTCTACACGGCCTGGCTGGAGAAGGAGCATGTGGGGGCGGCGGGACGCTGGTTCGAGCACGGCCTCCTGGAGCGTTTCCCGATCGCGGGGCGGGCGCTCTGGTTCTATGCCCTCAAGCTCCTCTGGCCCCATCCCATCGTCTTCATCTACCCGCGCTGGGAACCCTCGGCCGCCGACCTCCTCGGCTGGGCGGCCTTTCTCGCCGCCCTCGCCCTGCCTGCCCTCCTCTTCCTCGGGCGGCGGCGCCTCGGCCGCGGGCCGCTCGTGGCGGTCCTCGTCTACGGCGGCGTCCTCTTCCCCGCCCTCGGCTTCCTGAACGTCTATCCGCACCAGTTCTCCTTCGTCGCCGACCACTTCCAGTACCACGCCTCGACGGCGGCCTTCGCCCTCCTGGGGCAGGGCGCCTGGCTGGGCCTGCGCCGCCTCGGCCTGACCGGGCCTCCCGCCGCTTGGCTGCGCCGGCCGGCGGCCCTGGCCGGGCTCGTGGCCGCGGCGGCGGTGCTCACCGCCCTCTCCGCCCGCACCCGGGCGCTCAGCCGTGACTACGCAAGCGAAGAGGTCCTGTGGCGCGCCACCCTGGAGCGCAACCCCGAAGCCTGGATCGCCCACAACAACCTGGGACGCATCCTCTACACCCGGAAGGGGTACGAGGAGGCCGAAAGCCATTTCGAGGAGGCCCTGCGCCTGAATCCCGGCCACGAGCGCGCTGCCTACAACCTCGGCCTCGTGCGCCGCCGCCAGGGGCGCCTGGAGGAGGCCCGGGAGCTCTTCGAGCGGGCGCTGGAGATCACGCCGGACTACGCCTACGCCCACCAGGAGCTGGGGATCGTCCTGACCATGCTCCACCGCTACGAGGAGGCCCTGGAACACTTCGCCGAGGTCGAGCGCATCCAGACCGCGGCGGGGGCCGCAGTGCCGCCGGAGACCCGGGTCAGCCAGGCTCAGGCCCTGGCCGGGCTCGGGCGCCTGGAGGAGGCGCGGGCGATCCTCGAGGAGGTCCTGGCCGTGCAGCCGGGCCATGTCCTGGCCCGGGCCCACTACGGCATCGTCCTGGCGCGCCTCGGCCGCAC
>JALUUN010000458.1 GCA_027021325.1 Planctomycetota bacterium | reverse complement strand
GGCCGAAGGCCAGGCCGGGCGCCGTCTCCAGGCGGCCGCCGTCGGGGCCGCGGTGGCGGAGCATGTCCAGGGCGGCCTCGAGACGCGCGGTCTCGCGGGCGAGGGGGCCGGTGATGCCGAAGATACCGCACATGCCTCAGTCCCCGTAGAAGTCGCGGCGCTGCGGAATGCCGCCCCGGCGCGGGATGCTCACCATGCGCAGGAGGCCGATGGCCGTGAACACCAGGGCGTAGAGGAAGAGGACGCCGTCGCGGGCCCCGATACCCCGCCACTCCCAGGGCGCCAGCCAGGCGGCGGCGTAGAAGAAGAGGAAGGCGTCGTAGTTGGCGAGGCGCACGGCCTCGCCGAGGAAGCGGCGCAGAAGGCCCCGGCGGCCGCCGGCCGCCGGGGCGGCGGTCGGCGATGCGGCGGCCTGGGTCTCGCCGGCCTGCCACAGGACCCGGTAGTGGAGGTTCTTGACCGCCAGATCCAGGGTCTTGCCGATCATGCCCAGGAAGCCGGCCAGGACCACGGCCTGGGGCGCGCCGTCCTGGAGCCGGGCCCAGACGATCGCGGCCAGGAGGGCCGGGTAGGTCGTAACGTGGATGACCTGGTCCCAGTAGACACCGTAGCGCGAGACGCTCCTGCGGAAGCGCGCCACCTCGCCGTCGCAGACGTCGAAGAGAACGTGGAGGCGGAAGAGGACGAAGGCGAGGAAGGCGCCGAGGGCGGTGTTCGCCGCCAGCGCCGCCACCGCGCCCGCCCCGCAGAGCCAGAACAGGAAGGTCACCTGGTTGGCGCTGAGGCCGAGGTTCACGAAGGCCCAGGTGAACCAGGTCGAGATCCGCCCGCTGAAGGGGTGGACCCAGACGTTCTCCTCGTGGTTCTGGCGCCGGGCCCGGCGCTGGACTTCCTGGAAGGGGATCATCGGCGGTGCGAGAGGAGAGAGGTGTAGAGGCGGAAGTGGCGGTCGCGGTAGGCGGGCCAGGAGAAGTCGGCGGCGCGGCGGCGGGCGGCAGCACCCAGGCGCGTGCGCAGGCCGGCCGCGGGCAGGAGCTCCTCCAAGCCCCGGCGCAGGGCCTCGGCATCGCCGGCGGGGACGACGCGTCCGCTGGCTCCCAGGACCGCCGCGCACTCGCCGGTGTCCGTGGCGAGGCAGGCGCAGCCTGAGGCCATGGCCTCGAGGAGAGCCTTGGGCAGGCCCTCGGTCCGGGAGGGCAGGCAGAACACGGCGCTCTCGCCCAGCAAGCGGGCGAGATCCTCGTGGCCCCGGGCACCCGGCAGGAAGACCCGGCTCTCCAGGCCGAGTGTCCGGACCCGGTCCTCGAGCTCCGGCCGGAGCGGCCCCTCGCCCAGGATCCACAGCTCCCACTCCGGGAACCACGGCGTCAGCCGGGCGAAGGCCTCGATCAGGCAGGCCTGATCCTTCTGCCAGCGCAGCGTCCCGGCGGTGAGGATGCGCTTGCGGCGCTCCGCCCCCGGCCGGAAGGTCTCCGTGTCCACGCCGTTGTAGACCGCCTCCACGGGAATCTCCGGACACAGGCGGCGCAGCTCCTCGACGAAGCGGTCGGAAACGCAGAGGATCCGGTCCACCGGCAGGAGCAGGCGGCGCAGGAGGCGGCTCGAGCGCAGGCGGTGGAAGTCGGTTCCGTGGATGGTGAGGACCGAGGGGATGCCGCGGCGCCGGGCCTCGCGGGCGATGCCGGCGTAGAGAGGCGAATGGATGTGGACGAGGTCCAGTTCGGCCCAGGACACGTGGCGCAGGA
>JALUUN010000457.1 GCA_027021325.1 Planctomycetota bacterium | reverse complement strand
GCGCTTCACCGACCGCCAGCGCGAGGTCTACCAGGCGGTCTACGACGCCCAGGAGGCCGCCTTCCGTCAGTGCGTGCCGGGAAGCCGCATCAACAAGGTCCACGCCGCCGCCGCCCGGGTGCTGCGGGAACGCGGCCTGGCGCGCTACTTCAACCACGGCACCAGCCACTGGCTGGGCATGGCGACCCACGACGTCGGCGCGCCCCTGGCCCGCTTCCAGCCGGGGATGGTGATCACCGTCGAGCCCGGCGTGTACATCCCCGAGGAGGGCTTCGGCATCCGCATCGAGGACATCGTGCTCGTGACCGAGGACGGGCCCGAACTCCTGACCGCGGGCATCCCGCGCCGGCTGGAGGAGATCGAGGCCCTGCGCGCCCGCGCCCTGGGCGTCGAGCCGGCCACGGGCGCCGGACCTTAGGGGAAGGCCCGGGGAGGCGGCGGGGCCGCCGCCGCCCGACAATGGACGGCCCATGGCCTCCCGCTCCGCCTGCATCACCGGCCTCGGCGCCGTCACCCCCCTGGGCCGGGATCTTCCGTCCAGCTGGGAGGCTCTCCTCGCCGGCCGCGTGGCCCTGGAACTCGACGCCCCCGGCCTGGCCCCGGAACTCGGCCGCTATCCCGTGGGGCGAGTCCCCCTGGAGGAGGCCCTGGAGGGCTCGTCCGTGGACCGGCGCCTCGCCCGGCGCATGGACCCCATGACCGTTCAGCTCCTCGTCGCCGCCGCCGAGGCCCTGCGCGACGCCGGCCTGGAGGCGCCCCTGGGACAGAGCCTTTCCGGCAGCCGCGTCGGCGTCGTCCTCGGCGTCGGCTGGGGCGCGGCCCGGACGCTGCAGACCATGGGCGGGGCCGTGGCGGCCGGCCGGGCCCACCGCCTGGGGCCCTTCTCCATCCCCGCCTCCATGCCCAACTCGGCGGCCAGCAACCTCGCCATCCTGCAGGAGGCGCGCGGTCCGGCATGGACGGTCTGCACCGCCTGCGCCGCCGGCCTGGACGCTTGCGGCATCGCCCTGGGCCTGATCCAGAGCGGCCAGTGCGACCTGGTCCTGACCGGCGGCACCGAGCACATCGCCTGGGACCTGGGCGTCGGCGGCATGGCGGCGGCCAGGGCCCTGGCGCCGGCCCGCAACGGTGATGTCCGCACCCTCAAGCCCTTCGACCGCAGGAGGGAGGGGACGGCGGTGGGCGAGGGCGCGGCGGTCCTGGTGCTGGAGAGCGAGGCCCACGCCACAGCGCGCGGCGCCTCGCTCCGCGGCCGCGCCCTGGGCTACGGCGCGGGCGGCGACGGCTTCCACATCACCCAGCCGCGGCCCGACGGAAGCGGCGCCCGGGAGGTCATGGAGGCGGCGCTCCGCAATGCCGGCCGCGAACCCGTCGAGGTCGGTGCCATCTACGCCCACGGAACCGGCACCCCCCTGAACGATGCCATGGAGGCCCGGGCCATCGCCGAGCTCTTCGAAGGCACCGGCCTCCCCGCGGTCACGAGCACCAAGGGCCAGCATGGCCACGCCATGGGGGCGAGCGGGCCCCTGCATGCGGTCTTCGCCCTGTGCGGCGCCGCCGAAGGGCGGGTCGCGCCGACGCTGACCTGCGAGGAGCCCGATCCGGAACTCCCCTTCGAGCCCGTGCGCGGCGGACCGGCGGCGCTCGAGCGCCCCCTGGTCCTCGTGAACGCCTTCGGCTTCGGCGGTCACAACGCCTCCCTGCTCCTCGAAGGCGCCCGCGCCTAGAATCCGCCCGGCGGAGTC
>JALUUN010000456.1 GCA_027021325.1 Planctomycetota bacterium | reverse complement strand
GGGGTGGCTCGCGAAGACCGTCCGTGTCCACTCCGCTCCGTCGGCGCGGAAGCGCAGCCCCGCCTCGGCCGTGTCCAGGTCCAGCCAGCGCTCGTAGTCCTCGACCGCGCTCCCATCGGGCAGGAGCCCTTCCAGCCACAGATCCCCCAGGGTCTGGTAGGAGCGGATCCAGCGCTCGCTCATGAACTCGCGCTGCAGGAGGTCCTGCCCCTCGCGGATGCGCCCCGCGAGGAAGTGCTCGAGCACCTCGGGCCAGTGGCGGACGGCGCCGCGGCGTTCGCGGGCGCGGGGGCTTCCGGCCCAGACCGAGTCCTCGTTGAGCTGCAGGTGCAGGCGCCCGGGCGCGCCGAAGACCATGGCCCCGAGGCGGCCGTTGCCGACCGGAAGGGCCTCCTCCCAGCGCGCCGCCGGCTGGCGGTAGGAAAGCCGCAGCGCCCCCTCCGGCCGCGAGCCCCCGTCCGGCTCCTGCAGCGGAGAGGCCGGCGTAGCACCAGGATCCCACACCAGGCACGGGACCGCGGCCGCAGCCGCGCCCCGGGGATCCTCCGGCACGGAAGCCGGGAAGCCGCCGGGACCGGTTCCAGAAGCGGCGCCCGGGAGCGGCCCGGTCTCCCCGGGAGCGGGGACGGCAGCCCCGACCGGGAAGAGCAGCCAGGGAAGGAGCAACCAGGGACCGGGGGCCATGCCCCCGATCCTAGGCCGGCCGCAAGGCGGCGGGGACCGGGCCGCGGCCCCGGCTCTCCTGGGCCAGGAGGAAGCGGACCCAGAGGGCCAGGCCGGCGGTCACCGGCGCCAGCCCCCAGGCGGCGCCGGCGGGGAAGCCGGGCCGCACGGGCGGCACCGCATGCACCCAGAGGTCCACCAGATGACCGAGGAAGACGACGAGGGCGACGCGGCCGACCACCTTCCGGTTGCGGCAGGCACTGCGGCCGAGGAGGAAGACGAAGGGCACGGCCCACTGCAGGATCAGGGAGGCACGCACCACATGCGGCCACTGGCCCTCCTGCCGCCGGACGAACCAGGCCACCTCCTCGGGAATGTCCGTGTACCAGATGAGCATCTTCTGGCAGTACCAGCAGTAGACCCAGAAGAGGGTGAAGCAGAAGAGCAGGCGGCCGAGATCCTGCAGGCGATCGGCGTCGAGTCCGGAGGCGAGGCCCAGACTCTCCCGGTAGAGCAGGTAGAGGATGCCCGCCGCCAGGCCGGCGCAGGCCAGGCCGGCGAGGTGGTAGACCGCGAAGATCGTGCTGTACCAGTGCGGCTCCAGGGACAGGAGGCTGTCGAAGCAGAACAGCGAAAAAGTCGGTGCGAAGACCGCCAGGAAGAGGGCCGCCCGCCGCTGGACGTCGCCGCGGAAGGGGCTCTCCTGCGCCTCCAGGCGGGCCTCCACCGCCTGGAAGAGCCGCCGCTGGAAGAAGAACCACAGCAGGAACACGGCCCCCATGCGCAGGACGAAGGCCGGGATCGAGTACCAGCCGCCGCGGGTCGGATCCCCGTGGCCGTGGCCGGCCTCGTGGGTCCAGGGATAGAGCAGGCCCAGACCGAGGAGCAGGATCAAAGCCGATCCGGCGGCCACCGGGAGCGTCCGTCCCAGACGCAGGAGCGTCCCCAGGAAGGGACGCGCCCAGTGCGCCCGGGCCAGGAGCAGGAAGGACAGGAAGACCGGCCCGGCCAGGGCCAGGGAGGTCAGGAGCACGGCGGCGATCAAGACCCCCGCCCAGGTCAGGTCCGGTTCCAGCCACAGGCCG
>JALUUN010000455.1 GCA_027021325.1 Planctomycetota bacterium | reverse complement strand
GTCACAATCTCTTCGACGCCCACCTCTATGCTCCGGCGACGGGCATCATCCGCAATCGCATCCTCGAGCCCGGCGACATGGCCGCGCCTGAGAAGCCCGTGCTCACCCTGGCCGTCACGGATCCCCTCTGGTTGCGGGTCTATCTTTCGGAACCCGACCTCGGCCGCGTCCGTCCGGGCATGAAGGCCTGGATCACGACCGATGCCTTTCCGGACAAGCGCTACGAGGGCTGGGTGGGCTACATCTCGCCATCGGCCGAGTTCACGCCCAAGACCGTGGAGACGTCCGACCTGCGCACGCAGCTCGTCTACGAGGCCCGGATCTTCCTGCGCAATCCCGAAGGCGAACTCCGCCTGGGCATGCCCGCCACGGCCCATGTTCCTCTGGACCAGCCTCCCGTCCCGGCACCCCGGGGGGGCCGCGAGGCCGCCAAATGAGTTCCGCCGAGGCCGCTCTCGCGAGCGGCGCCGCGCTCGAGTTCACGGACCTCAGGAAGACCTTTCGGGTCCAACGGCAAGAGCGGGTGGCCCTGGCCGGCGTCTCCGCCGGAGTCCGGGCCGGCGTGGTCACCGGACTCGTGGGTCCCGACGGGGCGGGGAAGACGACCTTGATGCGACTGGTGGTCGGGCTCTTGACCCCCGACGGCGGCCGGGTGCGGGTCTTCGGGAAGGACGTGGCCTCGGAGGCGCTGGCGGTCCAGGAGGACGTCTCCTACATGCCGCAGACCTTCGGCCTCTACGGGGAATTGACCGTCGCCGAGAACCTGAGCCTCTACGCGGATCTCCAGGGCGTCGCCCCTCGCTTCCGCCCGGAGCGATTCCGAGAACTGATGGAGTTGACCGGCCTGGCTCCCTTCATGGATCGCCAGGCGCGTCGCCTTTCGGGAGGGATGAAGCAGAAGCTGGGGTTGGCCTGCGCGCTGGTGCGCTCGCCGCGCCTCCTGGTCCTGGACGAGCCCACCGTGGGCGTGGACCCGCTCTCGCGTCGCGAACTCTGGGCGATCATCCGCCGCCAGGTGGACGAGGAGGGACTCACCGTTCTGCTCAGCACGTCCTATCTGGACGAGGCCGAGCGCTGCTCGGACGTCCTGCTGCTCCATCGCGGACGGCTGCTCGACCGGGGACCTCCCGAACGCTTCACGGCGGCCATGCGCGGGCGCGTCTTCGAGGTCCGGACCCGCAGCGGCGACCGGCGGGATCTCCAGGAGCGATTGCTCCGTTCGCCGGGAGTGCTGGATGTCGTCATCCTGGGGGATTCCCTCCGGGTTCTCCTGCGGAAGGACCACGCCGGCCGAACGCTGGAGGTCCTCACCCGGGACGAGAGTTTCGAGGTGACGGCCGCCGAGCCGCGCTTCGAGGATGCCTTCGTGGATCTCCTGGGCGGCGGAGAGCCGGCCGAGATCGCCGCGGCTCCGCGCCGCGGAGCCCCCGCCGGAAACAATCTGCCGCCCGGACCGGCCATCGCCGTCAGGAACCTGGAACGACGATTCGGAGCCTTCCGGGCCGTCAAGGGGATCTCCTTCGAGGTGTCTCCGGGGGAGATCTTCGGGTTGCTGGGCGCCAACGGCGCCGGGAAGTCCACGACCTTTCGCATGCTCTGCGCCCTCCTGCCGCCCACCTCGGGCGAGGTGCGGGTGGCGGGAGTGGATCTAAGGCGCGCCCCCGCCGCTGCGCGATCGCGCATCGGCTACATGTCCCAGCATTTCTCCCTCTACGGTCCCCTCACGGTCCGCCAGAACCTGCGCTTCTT
>JALUUN010000454.1 GCA_027021325.1 Planctomycetota bacterium | reverse complement strand
CTGCGCGGGCACACCGGGAGTCTCTGGGGCCTGCGCGCTTCCCCCGACCGGAGACGTCTCGCCTCGGGGGACGAGACCGGCACCATCCTCCTCTGGGGTCCCGAAGGCGAGCGGCCCTGCGGCCGTCTCCAGGGGCACGCCGGCCGCGTCGCCGACCTCGCCTTCTCGGCGCAGGGAACCCGGCTGGCCAGCGCCTCCTGGGACCGGACGGTGCGCCTCTGGGATCTGGATCCGGCCGGCGGCGGGCGCGAGCGCGCCCTCCTGGAGGGCCACGGCAGCTGGGTCTGGTCCGTGGACCTGGGCGCGGAGGGTGAGGAGCTGCGGGTCGCGAGCGGCAGCAACGACGCCAGCCTCCGTCTGTGGGACGGGAGCCTGCGCGGCCGCGCCGGGCTCCTCGAGGGCTTCCCCGGCCTCTGGGTCTATGCCGTCGCCCTGGAGCCGGGAGCGGGCTCCCTCCTCGCCGGCGACGCCGGGGGCCGCCTGCACCGCGTCCTCCTCGGCCGCGACGAAAGCGGTGCCCCCTGCATCCGGGGCGAGGAGGTGGTCTTTCGCGGGCCCGGGCGGGTCCTCGACCTCGCCTTCCTGGCCGGCGGCTCGCGCTGGCTCGCGGCCGTGGCCTCGGGGCCGGAGGGGGAGGGGCAGCTGCTCCTCGGGGAGGGCGGGCACGTCCTGGAGCGGCGGCCGCTGCCCCGGGCGGGCGACCCGACCCTGCCCTGCCGCCTGGCCGTGGCGGCGGACGGAAGTGCGGCCGCCCTGCCGGCGGAGGACGGGCGCATCCTCCGCTGGCATCTGCCCTCCCTGGAGGAGGCGCCGCCCCTCGACCCGGGCGCCGGCCGCCTCCTGGCCCTGGCCGGGGAGCCGGAAGGGAGGCTCTGGTGCGGCGCTCTGGACGGCCGCATCCTCGAGGTCCAGGGCAGCGCCGCCGTGGAGCGGGGACGGCACGCCGAGCCGGTCACCGATCTCGCCCTGTCCCCCGACGGCCGCCGGCTGGCGAGCGCCTCCTGGGATCGCCGCGTCCTCCTGCACGCCGTGGACGGGGCCGCGGGCGCCCGCAGCCTGGAGGGCCATGCGACCTGGGTCATGGCCCTGGCCTGGAGCGCGGACGGGCGCCGGCTCCTGAGCGCGGGAGCCGACGGCAGTCTTCTCGTCTGGAATCCCGGGCGCGCCGAGGCCGTGGCCGCCTGGAGGGCTCACCGCGACGGCATCGCCGGCCTCGATCTGGATGCGCGGAGCGGGTGGCTGGCGAGCGGCGGCATCGACGGCGCCTGGCGCGTGCGCCCGGGCCGGCCCGACCCCGGATGGCAGGCCAGGTAGGACTCGAACCCACAACCTACGGTTTTGGAAACCGTCGCTCTAACCAATTGGAGCTACTGGCCTGCGGAGCCGGATGGTGCCGAAGGGGGGACTCGAACCCCCACGTCCGTGAAGGACACAGGCACCTGAAGCCTGCGCGTCTGCCAATTCCGCCACTTCGGCACGGATGCGGATTCCGGGGGCGGAAAGATTATCATGCCCGCCGTCCGGTGCAAGGTCCCGGCGTCGGGAACCACGCCCGGTCCGGGGATGCTCCGGAGACGCCATGCCCGCCCCCGACCGCCCCCTGCGCGAGATCGCCCGGAACCGGAAGGCGAAGCGGGACTACGAGATCCTGGACACCGTCGAGGCCGGCATCGTCCTCACCGGGACCGAGGTCAAGTCCCTGCGGGCGGGGAAGGTGAGCCTCCAGGAGGCCTACGTCAAGGCACGGCGCGACGGACTC
>JALUUN010000453.1 GCA_027021325.1 Planctomycetota bacterium | reverse complement strand
CCTGAAGAGCATGGAGCCGACGCCGACCGAGCGCCCCCGCCAGCGGGCCGTCCTGGCCGCCCTGGTGCCCGCGGGCTCCTCCGCGGCTGCGGATCCGCTGGCCGAGATCCGCGGCCTGGCCGAGGCGGCCGGCGCCGAGGTCGTGGGCGGTCTGGTCCAGCGCTTGGCCTCTCCCCATCCGCGCACCGCCTTCGGCAAGGGCAAGGTCGAGGAACTGCGCCAGCTGGCCGAGCAGACCGAAGCCGATCTGGTCGTCGTGGACTTCGACCTCAGCCCCAGCCAGGGCCGCAACCTGGAGAAGGACCTGGAGCGGCGGGTCGTGGACCGGACGGAGCTGATCCTCGACATCTTCGCCAGCCGGGCGCGGACCCGGCAGGCGCGCCTGCAGGTCCAGCTGGCTCAGATGGAGTACCTGCGCACCCGCCTGCAGCGCATGTGGACCCACCTGGAACGCACCGAAGGGGCGATCGGCGCCCGCGGGCCGGGCGAGACGCAGCTGGAGACGGACCGCCGCCTGGTGGCCCGGGCGATTCGCGATCTGAAGGCGCGCTTGCGGGAGATCGAGGGCCGCCGGCGCCGGGAGGCGGCCTCGCGCTCCGACAGGATCACGGTCTCCCTGGTCGGCTACACGAACGCCGGGAAGTCGTCCCTGATGCGTGCCCTCACCGGCGAGGAGGTCTTCGTCGCCGATCAGCTCTTCGCCACCCTCGACACCCTGATCCGCTCCTGGTCGCTGGCGGACGGCCGCACGGTCCTGCTCACGGACACCGTCGGTTTCGTCCGCGATCTGCCCCACCACCTGGTCTCGAGCTTCCACGCGACCCTCGAGGAGACCCTGCAGGCCGACCTCCTGCTCCATGTCGTAGACGCCTCGGATCCCGAGGCCGAAGCGCATGGGCGGGCGGTGGACGAGGTCCTGGACGGTCTCGGGGCGCGCGAGATCCCGAGACTGGTGATCTACAACAAGGTGGACCGGCTGGATGGCCTGGAGCGCGCGGCCCTGGCGGCCGGTCATCCCGAGGCGGTCCTGGTCTCCGCCCTGCGCGGCGAGGGACTGGACGAACTGCACCGGGCGGTCGCACGGGTCCTCGACGACTGGTCCCTGCACCTCGAGGTCCAGGTGCCGGCGGCGGCCGGGCGGCTCCTGGCGGAGATCCGCCGCGGCGCCCTGGTGGAGGAGGAGGCCTGGCAGGACTCCACCTGGCAGGGACGCATTCGCATCCTCCCCCGGGCCTGGGGGATCCTGGGCACCCAGGTGGAGGCGGCCGGGGGCCTCTACCGCCCGCTCCTGGCCTGAGGGCGCCGCTCAGGGCTTCCGGGCCGGGTCCCGGGGAGCGGGCCAGCCCTCGATGCGGGGAAGTTCGAGTTCCTGTCCGGCCCGGAGGCGGGAGGGATCCTCCAGGCTGTTGTGCCGGGCCACGGCGGCGATCAGCTCGGGAGTCACCCGGCCGTAGGCCTGGCGCAGGATGGACCAGAGGCCCTCGCCCTTCCGCACGGTGTAGCGGATCGCTCCGCCGGCCGCGGCCGGCGTGGCTGCCTTGCCGGCGGAGCTCTCCGGATGGCCGGCTTGCGCAGCGGCCTCGCCGGCAGCGGGCTCCGGGACGGAGGCCGACGCGGCCCGGCCCCCGGGCTCCCCTGCGGCGCTGGCCGGCGCCGCCTGGGCAGCAGCCGGCGGCACGGCGGCGTCTCCGGCTGCCAGATCCGTCACCCCGTCCGGCTCCTCGACCGCCGGCCGGGGCGAGGTCGCGGGGGCTTCGGGAGAGGGCAGCCCCGGGCTCCGGTCGGCGCCCTCGGGGGCCATGGGCAGGCCCTGGCCCTCGGGCAGGGCCAGGGTCATCACCGTACTGTTCGTCGAGGTCCGGAAGCGCGGGCCCTCCGGGTCCCGGGAGCCCTCGGCCCCGAGCTTCCAGATCAGGGCCGCCAGGAGGACGGCCAGGAGCCCGCCGAGCAGGAAGAGGTGGCGCATGGCCAGAGCATAGCCCGTGGAGCCTGCGGGATGCGAGGGCGGCCGGCCACCGGCCGCAGGGCCTGCCAGGGCTCCGCCGGAGGGGAATCAGGCCGACTTGCGGGCCGCCTGTGCTGCCTGCGCCTCGGCTGCCTCGCGCCGGCTCCGGGCCCGGCGGTGCAGAGCCAGGAGCAGGGGGCTGGCCACGAAGACCGAGGAGTAGGTGCCGACCACCACGCCCACGAGCATGGCGAAGGAGAAGCCCTCGAGAACGTTGTGGAAGGGCTTGTTTGCCAGGAACAGGATGAGGACGACGATGAAGGTCGTCAGCGAGGTGAGGATGGTCCGGCTCAGGGACTGGTTGATGGACATGTCGATGATGTCCACGAAACGTCCCTTGGTCCGCGGCAGGTTCTCCCGGATGCGGTCGAAGACGACAATGGTGTCGTTCAGGGAGTAGCCGATGATGGTCAGGAAGGCGGCGATGGTGGACAGGTTGATCTCCATGTCCACCCAGCCCAGTCCGGCGGTGAAGACCGCGATCATCCCCAGGGTGATCAGCGTGTCGTGGACCAGGGCGGCGACGGCGGCGAGGCCGTAGCGGTACTCCTTGAACCGGAAGTTCATGTAGATGACGATCGCCAGCAGGGAGAAGAAGATCGCCAGGAGCGCGCTGTCCTGGATCTCGTCGCTGACGCGCTCGCCCACGGTGCTCAGTTCCAGGAAGGGCTTGTCCGGATCCAGATATCCCTGGAGGGCGGTGCGGACCTCGTTCTCGAAGAAGGTCTCGCCCCCGGTGGCGCGTTCCTCGTCGGTGATCTTGCGGCGCAGGACGAAGGTCGTGGACTCGAGGGCGCCGGCCTGGCTGGTGCTGCCGGCGCTGACGGTGATCTGGTAGTTGGCCCCGGTCCGCTGTTCGAGGATGCCGGCCAGCTCGGCTCGGGTCATGGGTTCCTGGAGCTGGATCGTGGCGCTGCCGCCGCCGATGAACTCGATGCCCAGGATCTCGTCCGCGACCTTGGCGAAGTAGACCAGGCCGCCGACCAGGAGAACGGCGGAAACCGCGTAGGCGACGCGGCGCACCCTCAGGAAGGGGATCCTGGCGCCCGCGGCAAGGGCCCTGACCATGCGCACCTCGCGGATCTTCCTGGCCCGGAACACGAGCCAGTGGAAGATCACCTTGGAGAACACCAGGGCCGAGAACATCGAGGTGAGGATGCCCAGGGCCAGGACGGCTGCGAACCCCCGCACCGGCCCGGTGCCGAAGTTCAAGAGGATCAGGGCCGTGATCAGGGTCGTCAGGTTGGCGTCGACGATGGTCGTGAAGGCGCGCTCGAAGCCGTTCTTGTAGGCCTGGGGCACCTCACGGCCGCGGCGCCGTTCCTCGCGCACGCGCTCGAAGATGAGGATATTGGCGTCCACGGCCATGCCGATGGTGAGGACCAGGCCGGCGAGGCCGGGCAGGGTCAGGGTTGCCTGGGTGAAGCTCAGGGCGCCGACCAGGAGCAGGCCGTTGTAGAGAAGAGCGAGGCTGGCGACGACGCCGTTCAGCCAGTAGTAGGCGACCATGAAGATCAGGACGAGGCCGCCGCCGATCAGGGCCGACTGGACGCCGCGCCGGATCGAATCCGCCCCCAGGGTCGGGCCGACAAAGGACTCGTTGGCGATGTAGGGCCGGACCGGCATGGCTCCGGAACGCAGCACCGTCACCAGTTCGTCCATCTCCTCGCGGGTGAAGCCGTCGAGGCCGCCGGTGATGATGCCGCCGCCCGGCAGGGTCTCGTTGATCGTGGGGGCGTTGTAGAGCTCGCCCTCCAGGATGATCGCCATGTTCCGCTTCGTGTGCTCCTCGGTGAAGGCCGTGAAGGCGGTTGCCCGATGGCTTTTGAACTCGAAGCGGACGGCGAGATTGCCGTATTGGTCGTTGCCGGGGCCGACGTAGGCCAGGTCCTCGCCGCTGAAGTCCCAGGAGCCGTCGGGGTCGGCCTCCTTGTCGTGGCCGCGCAGGGCGTCCTCGTCGCGGACCATGACCACGGTGAGGAGAGGGTCGAGACCCCGCGGCGGCGTGGGCACCCCCTCGGTCAGGGCGTTCTCGCTCAAGCGGACCCAGCGGATGCCCTTGCGCGGGCCGCCCTGGTCCTCGGGGAGGAGGTCGTAGTCCTGGACGAAGCGCTTGAGATCGAAGCTGCCGTCCTCGCGGGTGTATTCCTCCCGGTGCTCTTCGAACCACTGTTGGATCTTCTCGACCTCGGCCGTGGGCTGCAGGTCGGCGTCCTTCTGGGGATCCACCAGGATCTTGAACTGGAGCGTTCCCTGCTGGATCAGCGTCCGTTTGAAGTCCTCGACCTGCTCCTCGGACATGCCCGGGAGCTCCACCACCAGGGACTCCTCGCCCTGGGGATAGATGGCGGCCTCGACCAGCGGGCCGATGCGCCGTTCGATGATGGTTGCGACCTGTTCCAGGATCTCCGGCTTGTTGTCCTGGACCTCCTGCTGGGTGAGGGTGCCCAGGCGCACGGCCTCGTCCCAGTCGAAGCCGTAGACGATCCGCGAGCCGCCCTGGAGGTCCAGGCCGTACTCGAGGTTGAAGGTCGCGAGCGACCAGACCGAGAGGATCGCCAGGGCGACGATGCCGAAGATCTTGCGGGGAAGGTTCGAGACCATGGTTCCGGTCCGCCGGTTGTCAGGAGGCTGGTCGGGCCGCGCCGCGGTCGCCGGGCGCGGCGCGGCAGGCGGGGATCAGAGCTGGGCGGCCTTGCCCTGGCGGCCCCGCAGGAAGTAGAGGCGGGCACGCCGCGGCTTGCGGTTCGGACCGCGTTGGACCTGGACTCCCACGACCCGCGGGCTGTGCAGGGGGAAGGTACGTTCCACTCCTTCGCCCTGGACGATGCGCCGGACCGTGAAGGTCTTGCGTACGCCGTGGCCGCCGAAGCGGATGACCTGGCCGATGAAGGGCTGCACCCGTTCCTCCTTGCCTTCCTTGATGAGGTACTCGACGCGGACGAAGTCGCCCACCCGGAAGGAGGGCGGGTCCTCCTTCATGTACTGCTTTTCGACTTCTCGGATGATGTCCATGGCTGGTCGTCTCGGGCTTCGGCTTCGGGCGGGTTGCGGGTTCCCCGGTCGGGGGAAGGGGGCTGGGCCTCCGGTCCCGGGGGACCGGAGGAAGGCGGCTGGAGCAGGTCCGGGCGGCGTTCGAGGGTGCGCGCCCGGGCCTGGGCCCGACGCCACTCCGCGACCGCCTGGTGGTTGCCGCTCAGGAGTACGTCGGGCACCCGCATCCCCCGGAACTCGGCGGGCCGGGTGTAATGCGGGTGATCCAGCAGGCAGGGGTCGGTGAAGGATTCCTGGACGGCGGACTGGTCGTCGCCGAGGACGCCCGGCAGCAGCCGGGCGGTGGCCTCGACCACGGCCAGGGCCGGGATCTCTCCACCGCAAAGAACGAAGTCGCCCAGGCTGATCTCGGTCCATTCGAGGCCGAGGCGGATCCTCTCGTCGAATCCTTCGTAGCGCCCGCAGAGCAGCAGCAGGCGCTTCTCCCCGGACAGCTCCCGGGCCATGGCCTGGCGGAAGGGCTGTCCGTCCGGGGTCAGGAGGATCCGGCGGCAGGGGCCGAACTCGCGCTCGACCGTTTCGACGGCTTCGAAGATCGGCTCGGGCTTGAGCACCATGCCCGGCCCGCCCCCGAAGGGGCGGTCATCCACGGTTCTGTGCCGGTCCGTCGCGAAGCGGCGGAAGTCGAGCACGTGGACCCGGAGCCGGCCAGCGGCGCGGGCCCGACCGAGGATGCTGGCCCGGAGGTAGGCCTCGACGGCTTCCGGGAACAGAGTGAGCAGGTGGACCTCGAGCATTCCCGGTACGCTCCCGGGAAAAGGCGCAACAGGATACGGGAAGGGTCCCGATCCGGCAAGCCGCGGCGCGCTCCGGAGGGCGGACGGAAGCCCCGCGCTGGGAAGGGCTTCCGCAGGCGGCTCCGGAGGCCCGCCGGTCCCCGCAGCGTTATCCTGCCGGCATGTTCACCGGGATCGTCGCCGGCACCGGAGAGGTCCGGGGTGTAGAGCCCCTCGCAGGGGGCCTGCGGGCGGCCGTGGACCTCGGCTCCCTGGCCGCCGAGGGCCACCCCGGGGACTCGGTCTGCGTCTCCGGCTGCTGCCTCACGGTGGTCGCCCGCGAGGGGCCGGTGGCGACCTTCGACCTGTCGCCCGAGACCCTCGAGCGGACCTGGTTCCAGGACCTGAGGCCTGGACGCAAGGTGAACCTGGAGCTGGCTTTGCGTGCGTCCGACCGGCTGGGGGGGCACTTCGTGACCGGGCATGTGGACGCTCTCGGGCGGACCCTGGAACGGCGCCCCGCCGGCGACTTCCTGGACCTCGTCTGGGAGGTCCCGGAAGCCTTCCAGGCCTTCCTCGCCGAGAAGGGTTCCGTGGCGGTGGACGGGGTCAGCCTCACGGTCGCCGGGCTGGAGGGCCGGGTCTTCCGGGCGGCCCTGATTCCCGAGACCCTGGAGCGGACCACCCTGGGCGCCTTGCGGCCGGGGGATCCGGTCCACCTGGAGGCCGACCTGATCGCCCGCCAGGTGCTGCGCTTCCTGGAGCTGCGCTTCCCGCCGGAGGCGGGCTGAGGCGCGCCAGAAGGCCGCCGGGTCACCCGGGCCCGGACCGCCGTGGCCCCTCCCCGGAGGAACGGCCCTTCACTAGAAGGTGCCGAAGAGCAGGGAGGCGAAGGAGCTGATGGGCTGGGCCTCGCGGGCGTCCTCCAGGGTTCCGTTCAGGGTCTGGAGGGCGGCCAGGAGTTCATCGTAGGCCTCGGACTCGGCGAGGAGCGCACCGAGGGAGCCCTCGCCCTCCTCGAGGCGCCGGGCGACCTCGGCCAGGTCGCCGATGATGCGGGCCGCATTCTCGGCAAGCTCCTCGTCGGCCACCAGGCGGCCTACCAGGCCGCGGCCGCTGCGCGCGTCCTCCACCATCAGGGCCAGCCCCTCGCTGACCTGATTGAGGTTGCTGATCAGGGCGATGGCGTCGGCGCGCATGCTCTCGTCGGCGATCAGGGCGCCGAAGGTCCCGCGGCCGGCGGCCAGGTCTTCGGCGATCTGCCGGAAGTCCCGGGCGGCGGCGGCTCCGTCGTTGACCACGGAGATGATCCGGTCCCGCACCTGCTCGTCGTTGACCAGCATGCCGACGGTACCCCGGCCCTCGCGGATGTCCTCGGTGATGGCGCTGGCGTCGGTGAGGACCTTCTCGAGGTCCTCCTTCATGCGCGGGTCGTTCAGGAGGGCTCCGAGCAGCCCCCGGCCTTCGTTCAGGTCGTCCGTGGCCCGGCGCAGGTTCGAGACGATGCTCCGGATGTCCTCCTCGTTCTCCACCACGAGGGAGGCCAGGGCGTCGAGGGCGGATTCCCCGACCTCGCCCCGCAGCTCCGTGCCGAGCGGGATGGGCGGCGCGTCGGGGGAGCCGGGCTCGATTTCGACCACCCGTCCGCCGAGGACGGTGAACTCCTCGATCCGCACCCGGTAGCCTTCGTAGAGGGTGATCGGGGTCTCGAATTCCATGGTGACCAGGAGCCGTTCCTCCTGCGGGCGTCGGTCGCGCCAGTCCACGCGCACGACGCTGCCCGTGGGCCGGCCGCTCACCAGAACCGCGTCGCCGGGCTTCAGGCCGCGGACGTTCGGAAAGGCCGCGCTCCAGGTCGGCTTCTCCTCGAAGGTGAAGCCGGTGAGGGAGATCGTGGACCAGATCAGTCCCGCCAGGGTGGCGAAGAAGAGGAGCCCGAGAAGGAAGTCCCGGCCGGCGTGGTTGTCGTTCATCGTTCCCGTTCCGAAGCGTAGCGGCGGAGGGCCTCGCCCTGGTCGCCGAGGAATCGGCGGACGCGGGGATGCTCGGCGGCGAGGAACTCCCGGGGCGGCGCCTCGAAGACGATCCGCCCCTCATCGAAGAGGGCGACCCGGTCGCCGCAGACCAGAGCGCAGGACAGGCTGTGGGTGACGATCACCGAGGTCATCCCGAGTTCGTCGCCGAGGCGCCGGATGGTGTGGTTGATGGTCGTGGACATCTCCGGGTCCAGGCCCGCCTCCGGCTCATCGTAGAGGATGATGCGGGGCTGGGTCACGAGGGCCCGGGCGAGACCGACCCGTTTCTGCATCCCGCCGGAGATCTCCTCGGGCAGGCGCCGAGCGGCTTCCGTCAGGCCCACCAGATCCAGGGCCTTCCGGACCCGTTCCTCGATCTCCGCGGCCTTCAGGCGGGTGGTCTCGCGCAGCGGCAGGGCGATGTTGTCGTGGACGTCCAGCCAGTTGATCAGG